>NZ_JBSHBN010000361.1:0-1013 GCF_053612025.1 Kitasatospora sp. NPDC054768 | reverse complement strand
GCCTCCGCGTTTCACGTCGGGCTGGGACCGGATCGTGGGCGGGAATGCGAAAGTGCCTTCTGAACTGGGACGATGAGGCTTGTCTAAGGTCTCCGTCGTACCAGCAGGAAGGCACTTTCTGCGTGCACCCTACCCGCTCACGCCCCAAGCTCGTCGTCAGCGCCGACGGGCACGGGGTGGTCAACCACGCCGGCTCGCGTCTGCTCGCGGATCTGGCCGACGCCACGACGCTGACCAGCGCCTTCTCCGACGCCCTGCGCCGGCTGCGGCCACGCGGCACCGGACACGATCCCGGCCGTGTCGCGGTGGATCTGGCGGTGATGCTCGCCGACGGCGGCGAGGCGATCCGGGACCTGGCCGTGCTGCGAGACCAGGGCGAGGTGTTCGGTCCGGTCGCCTCCACCTCCACCGCCTGGCGGGTGCTGGCCGGCCTCGACCCGGCCGCCCTGGACGCGGTGCGGGCAGCGAGGGCCACCGTCCGTGAGGTCGCCTGGCTGCAGGCTGCCGAGACCGGACGCGCCTTGCCTCCATCGCATGCCGGAGAGCGTGAACTGCCGGGTCTGGTCCTGGACATCGACGCCACCCTGGTCACGTGCCACTCCGAGAAGGAGCAGGCCGCCGCGACCTACAAACGTGGCTTCGGCTACCACCCGATGCTCTGCTTCCTGGACAACACCGGCGAGGCCCTGGCCGGTCTCCTGCGGCCGGGCAACGCCGGAGCCAACACCGCAGCCGACCACATCGCGGTCATCGACCTGGCCCTCGCCCAGATCCCGGACGCCCACCGCCACGGCACTCCGATCCTCGTACGGGCCGACAGCGCGGGCGGCGCCAAGGCCTTCCTCGCCCACCTGCGAGGGCTCCGACAGCGCGGGATCCAGACCACGTTCTCGGTCGGACACGCCGTCACCGCCGAGGTCCGCAAAGCCATCCGCACCCTGCCCGACCGGGTCCGGCACCCCGCGCTGGAGCAGAACGGCTCCATCCGTTCCGGGGCCGAGGTCGCCGAACTG
>NZ_JBSHBN010000360.1:0-1017 GCF_053612025.1 Kitasatospora sp. NPDC054768 | reverse complement strand
GGTTACATTCCGAACCCGGAAGCTAAGCCTTACAGCGCCGATGGTACTGCAGGGGGGACCCTGTGGGAGAGTAGGACGCCGCCGAACAATTATTCCGAAAAGCCCCTTCCCAACCGGGAAGGGGCTTTTTGCGTTACCCTCTGCCAATGCAGAACCTGACCCTGACCTGGCAGTCCGCCGGGGCCGCCGCCATCGGCCTCCACGCGGGCGCGTACGCCGCGGCGAAGGGCCGGAAGCCGGCGCTGTCCGCGCTGCTGCGGGAGGCCGGGACGCTGCTGGCGCTGTTCGCGCTCTGGCAGCTGGTCGGGCACCTCTCGGTGATGAGTACGGACCACGCGCTGGACCGCGCGAGCTGGATCCACCACACCGAGCAGGTGGTCGGGCTGCCGGACGAGGCGTCCTGGCAGCGGGCGGTCACGCCGTACCCGGTGCTGGTGAGGCTGGCGAACTACTACTACGCGGCCATGCACTTCGCCGTGATGCTGGGCGTGCTGCTCTGGGTGTTCGTGCGGCACCGCGAGCGCTACGCGTGGGTGCGCAACACGGTGGTGATCACGACCGCGGTCTGCCTGCTGGTGCAGTTCATCCCGGTGGCGCCGCCGCGGATGCTGCCGGAGAGCGGTTTCGTCGACGTGGCCGCCCAGTACGGGCAGTCGGTCTACGGCGGCGCGGTCGGCGGTGTGGTGGTGGCTGATCAGCTGTCGGCGATGCCCTCGGTGCACGTCGCCTGGTGCGTGCTGGCGGCGGTCGCGGTGATCCGGGTGTCGCGCAGTTCACTGCGATGGGTGATGGTGCTGCATCCGGTGCTGACGGTGGCCGTGGTGGTGGTGACGGCGAACCACTTCTGGTTGGACGGCATCGTGGCGGTGGTGATCCTGCTCCTCGCCTACGCCGTGCTGGCGTTGGCGGCACGCCGACGGGGCCTGGCCTCCGTCGGGACGGAGGCCAGGCCCCGCGGCACCGCCGAGGAGCAGTTGGAGCAGGTGGGCTGACCGAGGTCGGTCCCGGCCGGTTACT
>NZ_JBSHBN010000359.1:0-1059 GCF_053612025.1 Kitasatospora sp. NPDC054768 | reverse complement strand
GGGCAGGGCGCGCTGGTCCAGCTTGCCGTTCGGCGTGATCGGCAGCGCCTCCAGCACCACCAGCGCCGACGGGACCATGTGCCGCGGCAGACGCCCCGTGGCGAAGCCCCTCAGCTCGTCAACGTCGATCTCCCGGCCGGCGACCGGCACCAGATAGCCGACCAGTCGCTTGTCCCCCGGACGGTCCTCCCGCGCCACCACCGCCGCCTGCGCCACCGCCTCGTGCGCCTGGAGCACCGCCGCGATCTCCCCCGGCTCGACCCGGAATCCCCGGATCTTCACCTGATCGTCCGCACGCCCCACATACTCCAGCACCCCGTCGGCACGCCAACGCCCCAGGTCACCGGTCCGGTACATCCGCTCGCCCGCCGCACCCAACGGACTCGCCACGAACCGCTCCGCCGTCAGCGCCGCCCGACCCACATACCCGTGCGCCAGACCGGCCCCCGCCGCATACACCTCACCGACCACCCCCGCCGGCACCGGACGCAACCACGCGTCCAACACGAACACCCGCTTGTTGCCCACCGGCCGACCCACCGGCAACGACGACCCCGCCAAGTCCGCACCCGACACCGCGTGGCAGGTCGTGAAACCCATACTCTCCGCCGGCCCGTACCCATTGCCCACCCGCAGCCCCGGAAACAGACCCAACACCTTCGCCACATGCGCGACCGAACCGGCCTCACCACCCGTGAACGCCGTCCGCACCCCCGCGAACGCCCCCGGATGCTCATCCACCAAGAAGTTGAACAAACTCGCCGACAACTGGAGCATCGTCACACCGTGCTCCACCACCAACCCCTCGATCACCGCGGGCTGCGGATTCTGCCCCGGCTGCAACACACACACCGCACCGTGCAACAACGCACCGAACAACTCCAGCGCGAACCCGTCCCACGACACCGGAGAGCACTGCAAAAACACCTCACCCGGACCGAACTCGCAATAATCCTGACCCAGATACGTCCCCACCAACGCCCGATGCGGCGCCACCACACCCTTCGGCCGCCCCGTCGAACCCGACGTGAACATCACACACGCCACATCATCCGGCCC
>NZ_JBSHBN010000358.1:0-1061 GCF_053612025.1 Kitasatospora sp. NPDC054768 | reverse complement strand
GTCACCGGTCAAGGTCAACTCGGCCATCGGCCGACCCATGCGTGCCATGGGAACAGGCTACAGATATGAAGCGGATTTCAGGCGCAGGACACTAGGTTCTCTTCGTTCCGGCGACGCCCGCCCGGCGTGATCCGAAAGAAGAGGATCTTCATATTCCGGTTCAGGCCGCGGCCTTGAGCAAAGTGATCAACTGGTCGGGGGACGGCCCGGGCGCGAAATCCGCTGGCCGGAGGGCATCGTCGCCGCGATGATGCGGACATGCGCACCTTCGAAGAGCTGATCGCCGAGGCCGAGGCCGTGTCCGTGGACGGCTGGGACTTCTCCTGGCTGGACGGCCGGGCCACCGAGGAGCGGCCCTCCTGGGGCTACCAGCGGCTGCTGGCCGGGCGGCTGGGCACGGCGACCGCGGCCCTGGACGTCCAGACGGGTGGCGGCGAGGTGCTCGCGGGCGCCGTACGGCTGGGCGGGCGCCCGCCCGTGCTCGCGGCCACCGAGTCCTGGCCGCCCAACGTGGCCCGCGCCACCGACCTGCTGCACCCGCTGGGCGCGGTGGTGGTCGCGGACCCCGACGAGCCGCCGCTGCCGTTCGCCGACGGGGCCTTCGACCTGGTCAGCAGCCGGCACCCGGTGCGGGCCTGGTGGACGGAGATCGCCCGGGTGCTGCGCCCCGGCGGCACGTACTTCGCCCAGCACGTGGGCCCGGCGTCGGCCTTCGAGCTGGTCGAGTACTTCCTCGGGCCGCAGCCGGAGGCGCGCGAGGGCCGCCGCCCCGAGCGGGAGAGCGCCGAGGCGCGGGCGGCCGGGCTGGAGGTGGTGGACCTGCGGTCCGAGCGGCTGCGGATGGAGTTCCGGGACATCGGTGCGGTGGTGTACTTCCTGCGCAAGGTGATCTGGATGGTCCCGGGCTTCACCGTGGCGGGGTACCGCGACCGGCTGCGCGAGCTGGACGCCCGGATCCGGGCCGAGGGCCCGTTCGTGGCCCACTCGGCGCGGTTCCTGATCGAGGCGCGCAAGCCGTAGCCGGCCCGCCGGACGCCGGCCCGCCGGGCAGGGGCCCCGGC
>NZ_JBSHBN010000357.1:0-1142 GCF_053612025.1 Kitasatospora sp. NPDC054768 | reverse complement strand
CTAGTGTCCTGCGCCTGAAATCCGCTTCATATCTGTAGCCTGTTCCCATGGCACGCATGGGTCGGCCGATGGCCGAGTTGACCTTGACCGGTGACGAGCGGGAGACGCTGGTCCGCTGGTCGAGGCGGGCGAAGTCGTCGCAGGCACTCGCCCAGCGGTGCCGGATCGTGCTCGGCTGCGCGGATGGGAAGACGAACCAGGAGGTCGCCGCCGAGCTCGGCATCTGGCCGCAGACGGTCGGCAAGTGGCGGCGGCGCTTCCTGGAGCGCCGGCTGGAGGGGCTCGCAGACGAGCAACGCCCCGGCGCTCCAAGGAAGATCAGCGACGAGCGGATCGAGGAACTCGTCGTCGCCACCCTGGAACGGACCCCCAAGGATGCCACCCACTGGTCCCGGGCATCGATGGCCGCCGAGATGGGACTGTCGAAGTCCACTGTCGGCCGGGTCTGGCGGGCCTTCAACCTCAAGCCGCACCAGGTCGACACATTCAAGCTGTCGAAGGACCCGCAGTTCATCGACAAGGTCCGCGATGTCGTCGGGCTGTACCTGGACCCGCCGGAGCGCGCTCTGGTCCTGTGCGTCGACGAGAAGTCCCAGATCCAGGCACTCGACCGCTCCGCCCCGGTGCTGCCGATAATGCCGGGCATGCCCGAGCGCCGCACTCACGACTACCTGCGCAATGGTGTGACCACCCTGTTCGCCGCCCTCGACGTGGCCAGCGGCGAGGTCATTGGTTCCCTCCATCGCCGACACCGTGCGGCCGAGTTCAAGAAGTTCCTCGCCAAGCTCGACAAGGAAGTGCCCGCCGACTTGGACGTGCATCTGATCTGCGACAACTACGCCACTCACAAGACCCCGGCGATCCAGAGGTGGCTGGCCGGCCACCCCCGGTTCCACCTGCACTTCACCCCGACCAGCTCGTCCTGGCTCAACCAGGTCGAGCGATGGTTCGCGCTGCTGACGGACAAGCAGCTCCGGCGTGGAGTCCACAAGTCCGTCCAGGCCCTGGAGAAGGACATCCGGGCCTGGATCAAGACCTGGAACGAGGACCCCCGCCCATTCACCTGGACCAAGACCGCCGACGAGATCCTCGAACGACTCGCCTCATATCTTGAACGGATTCCTGGCGCAGGACACTAGGTG
>NZ_JBSHBN010000356.1:0-1202 GCF_053612025.1 Kitasatospora sp. NPDC054768 | reverse complement strand
CTAGTGAGCTGGTCCGGAGATTCTTGAGCAGTAGCGGCAGATTCGGTCGATGATCTGGTCGGCGGTCTTGGTCCACTTGAATGGGTGGGCGCTGTCGTTCCAGCTCTTGATCCAGTCCTCGAGCGTGGTCTTCAGGTCGTCGAGCGAGCAGAAAACTCCACGCTCGAGGCAGCGCCGTTCCAGCTCCGCGAACCACCGCTCGACCTGGTTGATCCAGGACGAGTACGTCGGCGTGAAGTGCAGCTGGACGCGAGGATGCGCGATCAGCCAGCGGTGCACCACGGGTGACTTGTGGGTGGACAGGTTGTCGCAGATCACGTGGACCGCCAGGCCCGGCTCGGTCTGGCGGTCGATCTCGTCGAGGAAGTCCCGGAAGTCGACGGCGCGATGCTGGGCGGACACTCGGCTGATGACCTTGCCGGTGGCGACGTTCAGTGCGGCGAACAGATCCACGGTGCCGTGGCGGATGTAGTCGAAGCTGCGGCGTTCGGGGACCCCGGGCAACATCGGCAGCACCGGCGTGGTCCGCTCCAGGGCCTGGATCTGCGGCTTCTCGTCCACCGCGAAGACCACCGCGTTCGCCGGCGGGGCCAGGTAGAGGCCGACCACGTCCCGGATCTTGTCGATCAGCAGTGGGTCCGGAGAGATTTTGAAGGTCTCCGTCCGCCAGGGCTGCAGTCCGAAGGCCCGCCAGATTCGCAGCACGCTCGAGGGTGAGATGCCGACCTTCGCGGCCAGCTCCCGCTTGGACCAGTGGGTGGAGCCCTCCGGCGTCTCCTCCAGCGTGCGCACCACTACCTCCTCCACCTGGGCGTCGGTGATGGTGCGCGGGACTCCGGGCCGCGGTTCGTCGGCCAGGCCGTCCAGACGCTCGTGCAGGAACCGGGCCCGCCACCGGTTGACCGTGCCCCGGTTGACCCCCAACCGGGCGGCCACCGCGATGTTGCTGCCGCCCTCTGCGCAAGCCAGCACGATTCGCGCCCGCATTGCGAGCCCTTGGGCGGTCCTGCGTCGGGTCGCCCATCTCTGCAAGGTCAGCCGCTCCGAATCCGACAGGACCAGCGGCCGCAGTCTGCTGTCACCCATACGGACAGCAGACCGCGGGGCTGACGCCATGTCACCACCCGGAGCGCGGAGAACACCGAAACTGTGACGCGAAGCGCCTCACGTGGCGACCGCAGATCTCAAGACCAGCTCACTAG
>NZ_JBSHBN010000355.1:0-1206 GCF_053612025.1 Kitasatospora sp. NPDC054768 | reverse complement strand
CGTCCTGGATCGACCCGTTCAGCGCGATCCGCGCCGCCGCCTGGACGTTGGGGCCACCGGAGCTCAGGATCTGGACCAGCTTGACCCGGTCGTCGCTGTCCTTCGCGGTGAACTGGGTCTCCGTCAGGAACTTCTGCAGGTCGTCACCGGTGTTGCTGCGCAGCGCGGCATCACCCGCCGCCTGGAGATTCCGCCCGGCGCCCATCGCGGGGTCGGTGATCCGGGTGATCCACAGCCGCCGGTCCGCGTCGAGGGCCGCCTGCCAACCGCCCTCCAGGAAGGCGCGCCGATCCGCGGCCGTCCCGTCGATGGCCTTGTCCGCGGCCTCGCGGACCTTCGGCCCGCCCACGCTGGAGATCTGCGTGGCAGCGAGCAGGTCGTCCGCACTCTGCGCCCCGGCGAGCTCGTTCTCGACGAACCGCTTCACGTCCTGGTCGGAGCCCGCGAGCGCGGCCTCCGCGAGTGCGTGGAGCCGGGGGCCGCCGTTGAGCCACGCCTGCACCGCACGCTCGCGGTCGCTCGGCTGGACCTGTCCGACGGCCGGCCCGGTGGCGGCGGCGCTCGGACCCGCGGCCCCCACCAGCCCCGCCGTGAGCGCGAGCGGCAACAGTCCCAGGGAGAGCCTGCCCAACAGCGGCGGCCTTCCCCTCCCTCGCCGTCGTGAGCGGGATATCGATTGGCGCACGGGAAACCTCCACTGTCGACGTCGGCCGTATCCCGGCCGCGGCGGAGCCACGATAAATGACGTCTCATCAGAGCGTCCACGAATTCTGGGAGTTGCCGGGCAAAGCGAGCGCAATGAAACACCCGACGGCGAGCATAGCCAAGCAAATACAACCGCATCGCCAACAAGCACCCAATGACCTTGAAAGCATGACATCTTGCCTGGCCAGTCGCCGAAAGCGGTTGTCCGGGCACCGGCCCGTCTGGTTCGATGGGCCGGATTCCGCCTGCGGCTCCGACATCTGTGACGCAGTCAATTCATGTCATTCGCACCGACAATGACGTTGTGCCACGCCCGGCTGGTTCTCCCACCATTCAGGCCGGTCACCCGATTCCGAAGATCTGCCCATCAGGGCAACGCGAGATGAACGAAAAGGATTAGGCATGTCAAAGCGCATGTCCCGCTGGCTCGTTGGCGGCGCCGTCGCCGCGGCCGCCACGCTCGGCGTCACGGCGATCGCCTCCGCCGACGGCACCCCGGCG
>NZ_JBSHBN010000354.1:0-1216 GCF_053612025.1 Kitasatospora sp. NPDC054768 | reverse complement strand
CTTTTTTTTATAATACACCGCCTCCCGGGCCCCACCCGGGCCCCGCGGGGCCGGACCCCCCCGCCACCCGCCCACGGGCGCCCCCGCCGCCCCACCCCGGGGCCGGGGGGCCCCCCGACACCCCCTCGGGAAGCTTGTACCGAACGGTCCGTTTCCTCATACTTCCGGACAGCGCCGATCAGGAGCTGATCATCCGCCGTGCTTCCGGAGAGCAACGACCGGGGTCCGCCCATCCCCTGACCGCGCTTCACGGCCCCAACCCTCAGGGCCGTCACCCCCTCAGGAGGAGATCGGTGAGGACCACGCGCACCACGCCCCGCACCGGCAGCACACGCCGCTTCCGCCTGCTCGCCGCGGCCCTCGGCCTGCTGACCGCGACCGCGGTCGCCGCGCCGGGCGCCGCCGCCGCTCCCACCCGCACCGCCGAACCGGAACAGCTCTCGGCGATCAGCGACGCCATTCTGAACGCCGAGGTCGACGGCACGGCCTGGTACGTCGACGAAGCCGCCGGACGCGTCGTGGTGACCGCCGACAGCACCGTCTCCCCGTCCTCGCTCGCCCGGCTGATGAAGGCCGCCGGCCCCTCCGCGCCCAACCTCGACGTCCACCGCGTCCCCGGCGTGTTCACCCCGCTGCTCGCCGCCGGCGACGCCATCTACGGCGGCGAGTACCGCTGCTCGCTCGGCTTCAACGTGGTGAGCGGCAGCACCTACTACTTCCTCACCGCCGGGCACTGCGGCAACGTCGCCCCCGACTGGTACACCGACGTCGCCCACAGCACCCTGATCGGCCCCACCATCGGCTCGACCTTCCCCGGCCACGACTACGCGCTGGTCCGCTACGACAACAGCGCCCTCAGCCACCCGGGCGGCTTCACCTCCGCCCCGAACGCCGTCGTCGGCGAGGCGGTGAAGCGCACCGGCTCGACCACCGGCACCCACGGCGGCACCGTCACCGGCCTCAACGCCACCGTGCGCTACACCGACGGCAGCACCGTCCGCGGCCTGATCCAGACCAACGTCTGCGCCGAGGCCGGCGACTCGGGCGGCCCGCTGTACGACGGCACCAAGGCGCTCGGCCTCACCTCGGGCGGCAGCGGCGACTGCACCTCCGGCGGGACGACCTTCTACCAGCCGGTCAACGCGGCGCTCTCCGCGTACAACGTCAGCGTGTACTGACCCGAGCCCTTCCGCCCGAGCTGTGGGCCCGCCGCACC
>NZ_JBSHBN010000353.1:0-1234 GCF_053612025.1 Kitasatospora sp. NPDC054768 | reverse complement strand
GTGGCGGAGGCGTTGAGGGTGAGGGTGGCGGAGGAGCCGGCCTGGACGGTGGAGGGGTTGAGGCTCGCGGTGACGCCGGTGGGGAGGCCGGAGGCGGTGAGGGTGACGGTCTGGGCGGTGCCGGAGGTCACGGTGGTTGCGACGGTGGCGGTGGTGGAGGCGCCGGGCCGGACGGAGCCGGAGGCCGGGCCGAGGGAGAGCGAGAAGTCGTTGCCGCCGTTGTTGGTGCAGGTGGGGTCGCCGGTCTGGGCGGGGACGCCGACGGCGTCCCAGGCGGCCTTGGCGCGGTTGAAGAAGGTGCAGGTGGGGTCGAGGTTCTTGGCGGCGGTCAGGGTGGCGGTGCGGTAGCGCTTGTAGGTCATGCCGCTGGTCTTGAGGAGCATGCCGCCGTAGAAGACCCGGCCGGCGTCCTTGATGCCGATGCCGGTGACGGAGGAGTTGTTGCAGGTGGGGCTGGTGGGTTTGCCGCCGCCGGGGTTGGAGCCCTCGGCGAGGAGGTAGAACCAGTGGTTGAGCGGGCCGGCCGCGGCGTGTTCCTCGGTGTTCGGGATGGACGCCGAGTAGCAGTTGGGGTTGTTGCCGACCAGGGAGGGGTTGTACATGTTGCGGATCGGGCCGCTGCCGACGAGGTCGACCGTCTCGCCGACGGTGTAGTCCGGGGAGTCGTAGGGGGCGGGTTCGTTGGTGTAGGCCTCGGTGAGGGCGCCCATGATGTCGCCGGTGGCCTCGCCCAGGCCGGACTCGTTGTTGGCGCCGCCGGGGGTGTACTGGTCGATGCCGTGGCCGAACTCGTGGCCGACGACGTCGATGGAGGCGATCCACTTGTTGGCCTGGCTGTGGCCGATGGATATGGTGCTGCCGTCCCAGTAGGCGTTGACGTCGCCCAGGCCGACCTTGACGGGCCAGCTGCCGCCGTTGCCGTTGTGGCCGTTGCGCCCCAGCCAGTCGCGGAGCATGTCCCATTCCTTCTGGGCCGCGAACATCGCGTCGCCGCAGCCGGTCTCCTTGCTGGAGGCGCTGCCGGTGCCCCAGGAGTCGCTCGATTTGGAGAAGACCTGGCCGGTGCCGTAGTCGGCGCACGACAGGCCGGGGCGGTTCGGGTCGCGCAGCGTGTAGGAGCCGCCCGAGCCGGTGGTGGCGATCGTGGGCGAGGGGCCGTTCCACTCGCTGTTCAGGGTGCCCGCGTGGACGTCGTCGTAGCTGTCGGCGACCTCGCCGGTGGTGGCGTCGACGA
>NZ_JBSHBN010000352.1:0-1293 GCF_053612025.1 Kitasatospora sp. NPDC054768 | reverse complement strand
TCGTGCTGGTGACGGTGAAAGCCGCCGGGGGGTGGGGGGAAGCCGGCACGGAGGGGGTCTCTGTGGTGGCTGCTCCTTGTCGTGGTCCCGGTGAGTGCGGCGCGGACGGGAGAGCCAGACACAGGGCTGCTGCCGTGCAGGCCGCGACCGCGCCCAGGGCCCGTCGGCGGTGGCGGCGCCGGTCGGCGCGTCGGCGGATCTCCGCAGCGGGCAGGGTCGGTGCGGGCATTTGCGTGCCGAGCAGCCGCAGCCGGTCGGCGAGGGTGTCGTGGATGGGGTCAGACACGGAGCTTTCCTTCCTCGCCGGTCGGGGCCCGGTCGGCGAGTCTGGCCGCGAGCGCGGCCCGGCCGCGGGCGAGGCGGCTCTTGACGGCGCTGACGCTGGCGCCGGTATCGGCCGCGACCTGCTCGACGGAGAGGTCGCACATGTGGTGCAGGACCAGGGCGCTCCGCTGTGCCTCGGGCAGGTCGCGGAGCGCGGCGACCAGCATCAGGTGCTCCTCGGTGGGCGGCTCGACGGTGGGTGGTTCCTGACGGTGGTGGCGTCCGGCCAAGTGCAGGCCCCGGGCCAGACGTCGCCAGCGGGAGACGGCCAGCCGCCGGGCCGTGGTCCGGATCCATGCCTCCGGGGCGTTGCCCGGGTCGAAGGTGCGCCGTCGGTCCCACGCGCGGATGAAGGCCTCCTGGACCACGTCCTGTGCTTCGGACCAGTTGCCGGTTATCGCGTAGAGCTGCCCGGTCAGGCGGGAGAAGGACGCCGCGTAGAACGCGTCGAACTCCTGTGGCGTCATCAAGGGCCTCTCTTCCGGGGCTGTCCGTCGGCTCGCGGCACAGGCGGTGCGCGAGGAAGCACTCCTCGGCCGCGGCGGTGGATCCGTGCGTCCTGGGCGGAGCCTCCCGCCCTGTACGCACGAGCCCCGTCCAGGCGTTGCGCCCACGACCTATGACCTGGATCACGTGCGCGGGGTGCGACCTGCCCGGCGTCAAGAGGCGTACAGGGGTGCCGGCATCAACCGGACGCCCGCAGGAAAGGACACGAATTCATGCGTATCCGCCCGATCATGCTCATCGCCGCCACCGTCACCGCCGCGGCCATCGCGACCGCAGGGGGAATGGCCACTGCCGCAACCGGCACCTCCACGCCCACCCCCACGGCCCAAGGCAAGCCCGCCGGTACGCCCACCGCCACGGCCTCCGACGCCGGCTCGGCCGGCGCCTCGGTGGTCCCCGGCAGCGGCTCGGCCGTTACCGGTGCGACTGCCGCCCCGGCGGCTTTCACCGTCACCAGCACGG
>NZ_JBSHBN010000351.1:0-1348 GCF_053612025.1 Kitasatospora sp. NPDC054768 | reverse complement strand
CTTCCCGCACGCGGTCCAGGCCGTGCGCATCCTGCGCCACCGCACCGACCTCAAGACCGGCACCATCAGCCGCCGGACCATCTATGCGATCACCGACCTGACCTCGCAGGAAGCCTCGCCCGAGCGGCTCGGCCGGCTCGCCAGATCGCAGTGGACCATCGAGAACCGACTCCACTTCGTCCGCGACACGACCTTCGCCGAGGACGCCTCCAGGATCCGCACGGCACACGGCCCGGAGAACATGGCAACCCTTCGGAACCTTGCGATCAACGCCCTCCGCGCCGCCGGGCATCGCAACATCGCCGCTGGCCTCCGCCACGCCTCCTACGAGCCCTTCACGCGCCCGCTCGACCTCCTCGGCATCGCCTGACCAACACAGTCACAAGATCAAAGGACTTTGCAACGGCCCTGGATGTTCTTCGGCAGTGGTTCGTAGCCGAGGGCTTCACAGACGTCCCGGGCCCGCAGGGGCCCGGTCGCCTCGTTGAAGAGGGCGAGGATGCGAGGGTAGTCCGGGTGCTCGGGTGGGGTGGTCTGGGCCGGGAGGCGGTCGGCGAGGGCGGTGACGGTCTTTCGGGTGATCGCGAGGTGTTCGAGCTGGGTCTCGGCCTCCCGCAGCCGACGCTGCAGTTCCTCGATCTGCGTGCGGATGTCGTCGGCCAGGGCCTGGGCGGCGTGCTCTTGGATGTCGAGTGCGTCGAGGAGGGACTGGATGCTCACGCTGTCACCGCCTGCGGGTCGCGCCAGGTGGGCGTGTTCGCGCAGGTGAGACGGCGGGCTATGACCCAAGTCATAGCCCAGTAGACACGCGAGGCGGAGGAGGCCGGGCGGTGCTCGTAGTCGCGGACCAGACGCCGGTGCAGTACCAGGATCCCGTAGGTCTGTTCGACGATCTCGACATCGATACCCAGACCGGCGCCGTGCGCGGTGACCTGCTTCTTGAAGCCCTGGTCGACCAGAGCCTTGCGGACGGTGCCGCCGGTGTGTTCGGCGACCTGGTCCAGCAGGGCGATGCCCGCGACGTTGTCGTGTGTGTTCGCGGCCAGGACGATGACGGCTATGACCAGGCCCAACACGTCGACGGCCAGGGCCCGTTTGCGGCCGAGCACCCGTTTCGCCGGGTCCCGGCCGGTCGTGGAGGAGGGGACCCCGGCGGCCACGTGGACGCTCTGCGTGTCCAGGACCACCAGGGTCGGGTCCTCTAAGGCGTGTCTGACAAATGATCATCTGGCTGGTTCGCGGAGCCAGAGGATTAGCCTCCGCGTTTCGGTTGGGGCTGGCCGAGCTGAGTTGATCTTCCGGGTGGTCGTGATGCGGCTGCTGTGGAAGAGCGGGCATGCCGGGGGCC
>NZ_JBSHBN010000350.1:0-1407 GCF_053612025.1 Kitasatospora sp. NPDC054768 | reverse complement strand
TACTGCAACGGTGCCTACCGTGACGGTTGTTCAGGTCGGTCGTTGCTCCTGTCATGGGTGGGGACATATCTGAGGTCGATGCTCGGCGATGGTCGGACGGGCTTGCCGGGTTGCATGAGCGGTTTGCGCGCCGGTTCGCGCGAAGCGAGCCGCGGGAGTCGGCGCTGGCCTACATGCGCGGATTGCTGGCGCCGCTGGAGCGCAAGAATGGCTGGACGGTGGCCGAGGAGGCCGGTCACGGTGGCCCGGACCGGATCCACCGGCTGCTGAACCGCATCGACTGGGACGCAGACGGGGTGCTCGACGACGTGCGCGAGTACGTCGTCGAGCACCTGGCCGACCCCGATGGCGTGCTGATCGTGGACGACACCGGGTTCCTGAAAAAGGGCGTGCGCTCGGCCGGCGTCCAGCGGCAGTACTCCGGCACTGCCGGCCGCACCGAGAATTGTCAGGTCGGCGTCTTCCTCGCCTACTCGGGGCCCCGTGGCCGGACGCTGATCGACCGGGCGCTCTACCTGCCGAAGTCCTGGACGGACGACCGCGAGCGCTGCCGGGCGGCCGGGATCGGTGACGGGGTCGAGTTCGCCACGAAGGTTCAGATGGCCCGGGGGATGGTCCGCAAGGCGATCGAGGACGGGATCCCGTTCCGGTGGGTGACCGCGGACGCGGGCTACGGTCTCAGCAAGGGCTGGCGCTATGAACTGGAGCAGGCCGACGTCTTCCATGTGGTGGCCACCACGAGCAACGACACCGTGGTCACCCGCTGGGCCGTGGACCATCGGCTCCACGACCTGGTCGCGGGACTGCCCCGGCAGAAGTGGAAGCGTCGTTCGTGTGGCGAGGGCGCCCACGGCCTGCGGATCTACGACTGGGCCAGAGTCGAGGTCCGTCCCTGGCACCGCCCCGACCGCAGGCACTGGGTGCTCGCCCGCCGTAGCATCGCCGCCCCGACCAAGGTCGCCTACTACATCGCCTACGCCCCCGCCGATGCCACACTCAACGAGCTGATCGCCGTCGCGGGCGCCCGATGGGCGATCGAGGAATGCTTCCAGACCGCGAAAGGCCAGTGCGGTTTGGACGACTACCAGGTCCGCCGCTACCCCGGCTGGTACCGGCACATCACCCTGGCCATGGCCGCCCACGCCTACCTCACCGTCCTGCGGGCCGGACAGCTCGAAAAGGGGCTGGACCAGCTCGAACGCCAGACCTAATACCGCTGACCGTTCCCGAAATCCGCCGGCTGATCATGCATCTCACCCGATCTGTCCGCCGCAGCATCACCCACGTCCTGCACTGGTCCCACTGGCGCCGCCGACGCCAACACCAGGCCCGGACCAGCCACTACAAACGACGAGGCCACAGCCCAAGAGCTGAAGCCTCGCCACAGTAAGCACCGTTGCAGTACTA
>NZ_JBSHBN010000349.1:0-1427 GCF_053612025.1 Kitasatospora sp. NPDC054768 | reverse complement strand
GGTGGTATCGGTATCTTGCGGATTCTGACCGGATTGCCTTTCGATACGGGCACCGCGACCGTTAACAGGGCTTCAGTTCCCTTCTCAACGACCAGGAAATAGCAGGCATGAAAAGCGACGAGAACTCCACGCCGATTCCTCAGCAGACCGTGCAGGGGAACCTGCCGTCGCCATATGCCGATGACACCGTCGTGCAGGCGTTCGCAGGTGCGGTCGACGGCATGCTGGCGCCTGTCGATCCGGTGCTGGCCTCGATGGCCGACAACTACCAGGCATTCAACGCCCCCGCCGAGCTCCTGCCCTATCTGGTACAGGTCAGCGGCGCCCGGGTGGAGCCGGGATGGCCCGAGCGAGCGGTCCGCGCGGCGATCGACCTGGCCGGCTGGCTGGCCACCCACCGCGGCACCCCCGCCGGCCTGCTCACCGAAGCCCGAATCGTCTACGGATGGCTCCTCGAGATCGACGACCCCGGTGACGTCCACCTCCCCGGCGACAGCACCCAGTGGCCTGACCACACCCCCCTGTACGTCACCATGGAACCCCGCACCACCGGCAAGGCACCCATCAGCTACGACCAAAGCACCCTGGAACGCCTCGTCGAAGCACACATCCCCGCCTCGCTCACCTACCAGATCGTCCCGTCCACCGACCACATCGCCCTCTATGACGATCCCTACTGCACCGGACGAGCCTGGCTCGTCTACAGCGACACCCCCGACCTCCAGGTCCTGAACGCCGACAATCGCGCCTCATCCGCCTGGAACAGAACCAGCAGCGTCATCGCCCTCTACAAAGACACCAACTTCCTGGGCACCAACGAATTCATCCAACCCAACAGCAAAGCAGACCAGCTCAACCTGGACAACCAGGCCTCCTCCCTCAGATTCCTCACCAACGTCCCCGCCGACGCCTGGGGCCTGTACGACCAACGCGGCGGAGCCAACGGCAGCGGTCAACTCATCGGCGTCTACCACGGCACCAGGACCAACCTCCTCAACACCGCCGGCGGCAAGGCCGTGTCCCTGGTCAACAACACCAGCCACACCCTGCAGCTCTTCAACGCCGACCGCAGCACCTTCCAGATGGTCTACCCCGGCCTGACCGCAGACCTCCTGGACATCAACCTCGTTCACGCCCTCGACTCCGTCGTCGACCACGCCACCGTCCCCAACGGCGCCTACTGCCTCTACGAAGAGGTACAGCAAGGCGGAAAGTCCTGGCTGTTCTGGGACGACTCCGACCAGCCCATCGACCTGACCGACCCACAGATCGCCGCCCACCCCGTCTGCTCCGTCTACAACAACACCACCCGCACCCTCCAACTCCTCAACCACACCGGAGACGACCAGCTCTTCTACCCCCAGGCCTACAACAGCGTCAGCACCGCCCTCAACCAGACCACCACCACCGCCACCCTCTACGACGGC
>NZ_JBSHBN010000348.1:0-1437 GCF_053612025.1 Kitasatospora sp. NPDC054768 | reverse complement strand
GACCTCGGAGGTCCGGGGCCGCCCCGGGAGAACGGCGCGCAGCCCGCGCCGCAGGGCGCCGGCGCGGGCTCAGACGTTGACGCCGAAGTCCTGCGCGATGCCGCGCAGACCGGAGGCGTAGCCCTGGCCGATGGCGCGGAACTTCCACTCCACGCCGTTGCGGTACAGCTCGCCGAAGACCATCGCGGTCTCGGTGGAGGCGTCCTCGGAGAGGTCGTAGCGGGCCAGCTCCGTGTTGTCGGCCTGGTTCACCACACGGATGAACGCGTTGCGCACCTGGCCGAAGTTCTGGCCGCGGGTCTCGGCGTCGTAGATCGACACCGGGAAGACGATCTTCTCGACGTCCACCGGCACGCCGGCCAGGTTGACCTTGATCGCCTCGTCGTCGCCCTCGCCCTCGCCGGTCAGGTTGTCGCCGGTGTGCTCGACCGAGCCGTCCGGGCTCTTCAGGTTGTTGAAGAACACGAAGTTCCCGTCCGAGGTGACCTTGCCCTGGGCGTTGCACAGCAGGGCGCTGGCGTCCAGGTCGAAGTCCGCGCCGGTGGTGGTCCGGACGTCCCAGCCCAGGCCGACGACCACGGCGGTGAGGCCCGGTGCCTCCTTGGTGAGCGAGACGTTGCCGCCCTTGCTGAGGCTGACTCCCACTAGTCCTCCAAGAATCGGGAGGCACGTCCAGTGGTGCCCCCGGTGGTGCGGTCCGGGGCGGCGGGAGGCCCATCGGCTCCCGCGTCCCACCCCGCCAACGGCCCGAGCGTAGTACGGGGTTCCCGTCCGCACCCCTGATCAGGCCGGACACGGCCCCGGGGCACTCGGCCGGCGGGTGCCGCGGGGCGCCCGCGACCCGGCCGAGGCGCGTGCGGGGCCCGGGCGGGGGTCTCAGAGCGCCGCGAGGACCTTCAGGTACTCCTGCTCGTCCCGGGCGTCCGGGAGGCCGTTGACGACGCTCCAGCGCACCGTGCCCGTGGTGTCGATCACGAAGGTGCCGCGCAGCGGGCAGCCCCGCTCCTCGTCGAGGACGCCGTAGGCCCGGGTGACCTCGCCGTGCGGCCAGAAGTCGGCCAGCAGCGGGAACTCCAGGCCCTCCCGGTCGGCGAGGACCCGCTGGGAGAACTGCGAGTCGCAGGAGAGGCCGAGCACCTGCACGGTGTCGTTCTGCAGGCCCGCCAGCTCCCGCTGGATCGCGCCCAGCTCGCCCGTGCACACGCCGGTGAAGGCGAACGGGTAGAAGACCAGGACGACGTTCCGCCGGCCGCGGAAGTCGGAGAGCCGGACGGCCTCGCCGTGCTGGTTGTTGAGCTCGAAGTCCGGAGCCGGGGTGCCGACCTCGATGGCCATGAGCGGGACCTTTCTGACGCGACCGCGCCGCGCGGCGGGCGCGGCGGGCCACATCCTCGCATTCGTTTACGGCCGTTGCGCCGAACGGATGAGGCGGGTGGC
>NZ_JBSHBN010000347.1:0-1439 GCF_053612025.1 Kitasatospora sp. NPDC054768 | reverse complement strand
GCCGGGACACCCTGCTCCGTCTCATCCGCGCACTGCCCGTCCCGTCGCCGGGCCTCGTCCCGCGTCTGGGAGTGGACGAGTTCGCCGTTCGCCGTAATCGCACCTACGCGACGGTCCTCGTGGACATGGACACCCACCGCCCGATCGACGTCCTGGCCGATCGCACCGCGAACACCTTCGCCACCTGGCTGCGCGACCACCCCGAAGTACGGACGATCTGCCGCGACCGCGCCGGATCCTTCCGCGACGGTGCCCGAACAGGCGCGCCGCAGGCCCAACAGGTCGCCGACGCCTGGCATTTGCTGCACAACCTCGCCGAGGCCGTCGAGCGCGTCGTCGGCCGCCACCGCGCCGACCTGCGCGAACCCCTCGCCCTCGGAGAAGAGCAGGATGACATGCCCCGTTCCGGGGCTGCCGGCTCGAACGAGCTGGACGTCCACGGCCGGCCGCGTCCCCTGGTCGCCCGCACGCGCGAGCGTCACCAGCAGATCCACGAACGCATCGAGCGCGGCTACAGCCTGCGTGCCATCGCCCGTGAACTTCACCTCAGCCGCGGCACCGTCCTGCGCTTCGCCCGAGCCGCCGATGTGGAGCAACTCCTCGTCGCGGCGACCCACCGCCCCAGCGTGATCGACGACTACCGGCGCTACTTGCACCACCGGTGGATGGAAGGCTGCACCAACGCCTCCGCACTCACCCGCGAGATCCGGCAACTGGGCTACCGCGGTGACGTCAACACCGTTCAGCGCCATCTGCGGCTCTACCGAACCGGAGCGATCCCGGTACAGGCCCCGCTGCCCCACCTGACCGTCCGCCGCGTCACCGACTGGATCATGCGCCGACCCGAGCGGCTCGACGACACCGAACGCAAGTGCCTCGACGAGCTGTGCGAACGCAACCCGGCTCTGGCCACGACCACCCAGTACGCCCGGCGTTTGGCCACCATGGTCCGCGAACGCCGCAGCGAGCACCTGGCCCTCGACGTCTGGCTCGCCGACGTCCGCCTCGACGGACAACCAGAACTCCGCACCCTGGCCGGCGGCATTCGACGCGACCACGCAGCCGTTCTCGCAGCCCTGAACACCCAGGGCTGTTGCAAAGTCCCGGTTAGGGCATGAGTCCGCAGGTCATAACGGGGTGAGAGGCGGGAGTCGATCCGTCACGTACGCATCGAAGCTCCGGTTGAAGGGGGTGACCTTCCCAAGTCGCCTCGCACCACCGGAGCTTCGATGTGCCGCCAGTCTGCCACCGTCTGCCTGATCAAGTCGCCCGCTCTGGACAGCGTGGCGGGATTGTCGCTGGTGGAGCGGTTGCGACTGCTGCCGGATCCGCGTCGGCGTCGAGGGGTGCGTCACCCGTTCGTGGCGGTGCTGCTGGTCGCTGCCTCTGCGGTGGTCGCCGGCGCACGCTCGTACGCGGCCATCGGCCAGTGGTCCGCG
>NZ_JBSHBN010000346.1:0-1447 GCF_053612025.1 Kitasatospora sp. NPDC054768 | reverse complement strand
CCGGCGGTACCGGCGCGCTGGGCGCGGTCGTCGCCCGCTGGCTGGTCGGCCGGGGCGTCACCGACCTGGTCCTCACCGGCCGCCGCGGCTCCCGGACCCCGGGCGCCGAGGAGCTGACCGCCGAACTGACGGCGGCCGGCGCCCGGGTGACGGTGGCCGCGTGCGACGCCGCCGACCGGGAGGCGCTGGCGGCGACGCTGGCCGCGGTCCCGGCCGACCGCCCGCTGATCGGCGTCGTGCACGCGGCCGGTGTCGCCCAGTCGGCGATGCTGGCGCAGACCGGCGTCGAGGACATCGCGAGGATCACCGGAGGCAAGGTCGACGGCGCCGCCCACCTGGACGAGCTCACCGCGGAGG
The DNA here is from genome assembly GCF_053612025.1 of Kitasatospora sp. NPDC054768. Lineage (NCBI taxonomy): Bacteria > Bacillati > Actinomycetota > Actinomycetes > Kitasatosporales > Streptomycetaceae > Kitasatospora > Kitasatospora sp. NPDC054768. Next base: position 1,090 of record NZ_JBSHBN010000346.1, on the reverse strand, counting down.
CGGACCTGGAGCTGTTCCTGGTCTTCTCCTCCATCGCCGCCACCTGGGGCAGCGGCGGGCAGGCCCTCTACGCGGCGGCCAACGCCTACCTGGACGCCCTGGCCCGGAACCGGCGGGACCGTGGTCTCGTCGGGACGTCGGTCGCGTGGGGCCCGTGGGCGGGCGCCGGGATGGCGGCCGACGGGGCGGAGGAGTACCTGCGCCGCCGCGGACTGACGCCGCTCGACCCGCAGTTCGCGCTCACCGCCCTGGCGGCGGCCGTGGACGGCGGCGCGGACGCGCTGACCGTCGCCGACGTGGACTGGACCCGGTTCGCGCCCGCCTTCACCTCGGGCCGGCCGAGCCCGCTGCTGGGCGACCTGCCCGAGGCGGCCGACGGCCGGTCCCCGGCCGGGGCCGCGGCTTCGGCCGGGACTCCGGCGGCGGACGGCGGGGCGGACGGCGGGGCGCTGCGCGCCCGGCTGGCCGGGCTGGACGCCAAGGAGCGGACGGCCGTCCTGCTGGAGCTGGTCCGGGACGTGCTGGTCGAGGTGCTCCGCTACTCCGCGGCCGAACAGATCGACGAGACCAGGCCGTTCCGCGACCTCGGCTTCGACTCGCTCACGGCCGTCGAGTTCCGCAACCGGCTGGCGCGGGAGTGCGGCGTCGCGCTCCCGGCGACGATCGTCTTCGACCACCCGACCCCGGTCGCGCTGGCAGACCACCTGCACGGCGCGCTCCCGGGCGGCGCCGAGTCGGCCGCGGACGTCGAGCCGCTGCTCGGGATGCTCGACGGGCTGGAGGCGGCGATGACCGTCAACCCGCTGGACGAGCTCTCCCGCTCCAGGGTCACCGTGCGCCTCCAGGCCTTCCTGGCCCGCTGGTCCGCCGGTGCCCCGGTGGAGGAGGACACCATCGCGGACCTCCTCGACGCCGCGGACGACGAGGAACTGCTCAACCTGGTCCGGGAGGAGCTGGGCAACAGCGACCTGGACTGAGCGGTCCCGCCCGGAGGGCCCGGGGACGTGCCGGATCGCGGTGCCCCCGCGTCGGTCGGTGGCCCCGCGCCGCGCCGGACCCGTCGAACCAGTGTCTTTTACACATATGACGC
>NZ_JBSHBN010000345.1:0-1522 GCF_053612025.1 Kitasatospora sp. NPDC054768 | reverse complement strand
TCCGCAAAGCCATCCGCACCCTGCCCGACCGGGTCCGGCACCCCGCGCTGGAGCAGAACGGCTCCATCCGTTCCGGGGCCGAGGTCGCCGAACTGTGAGCTTCCCCCGCAATGCGGGAGGTGCTGATTACCTGGTCAGGATGGGTTCAGGCGGTCCGACGGCCACTGGTTCGGCCGTCGCCTGGTCGGCGTAGTACTTCGCCTCGTACTCGTCGGGGCTGAGCCAGCCGAGGCGCTTTTGGATGCGGCGGGTGTTGTAGAAGCCGTCGATGTAGGCGAAAAGCGCCAGGTCGGCGTCCGTGCGGGTCCCAAAGGTCGTGCGACGTACGCACTCGGTCTTCAGTACGCTCCAGAAGTTCTCGGCCAGGGCGTTGTCGTAGGAGTCGCCGACGGTGCCCATGCTCGGCTCAATTCCCGCCTTCAGCAGGCGGGTTGTGAGCTTGATGGACGTGTACTGACACCCGTGGTCGCTGTGATGGATCAGCTTCCCGGGTTCGACTGGCCGGCCGTGCAGGGCGTACTCCAGGGCGGTGAGCACGAGGTCGGCGTCCGCGCGCTCGGAGGTGTGCCAGCCCACGATGCGGCGGGAGAACGCGTCGCGGATCGAGGCCAGCCACCACGGGCCCTCGCCGGTGGGGATCAGCGAGATGTCGGCGACCCACAGTCGGTTCGGGGCGCCCGCGGTGAAGTCGCGCCGGACCAGGTCCGGGGCGAGGTCGGCGGCCGGATCGCGGCGGGTGAAGGAACGGGGCCGGCGAGGGCTGACGCCTTGCGGACCGGCCTGGCGCATCAGGCGCTCGACCCGTTTACGGCCGACGTGGGTGCCCTCGCGCCGCAGGACCGCGTGGACGCGCGGGGATCCGTAGGTTTCGTCGGAGTCGGCGTGGATCCGGCGGATGCGTTCGGTCAGCTCGGCGTCGTGGCGCTTGCGCGCGCACGGCTCGTGAACCTCGCGGCGCCAGCGGTAGTAGGTGGAGGCGGGGATGTGCAGTTCCCGGAGAACGGGCTCGGCCCCGAAGCAGTCCTGGTGCTCGTCGATGAGCTTCAGTACCGTCGCCGGGTCGGGTCGAGCTCCTGGGCGAAAAAAGCCGAGGCGGCCTTGAGGATCTCGCAGGACCGGCGGAGCTCGGCGTTCTCCTTGCGCAGAGCGGCCAGCTCCTCCTTCTCGTCCGTGGTCAGCCGGTCGTCACGCTCGCCCCGGTCCGCCTCGTCCTGGCGGATCCAGTTCCGCAGGGCCTCGTGGTGCACGCCCAGGTCCCGGGCCATCTGACGGATCACGGGCTTCGGATCGGCAGCCCGGTACGCGGCAACAGCTCTCTGTCGCAACTCGGGCGGATACTCCCTTCTCACGACCAATCAGGCCATGTCCGGCAACCTTCCGCACCTCGGGGGAACCTCACTGACCGGCCTGGTCGACCTCACCGGCCGTCCAGCCGGCACCCGCATCATCGTGCGCCGCGAGCGGCCCCACCCCGGCGCACAACTGTCGCTGTTCGACCAGGACGAAGGCATGCGCCACCAGG
>NZ_JBSHBN010000344.1:0-1561 GCF_053612025.1 Kitasatospora sp. NPDC054768 | reverse complement strand
GCCTCCGGCCTCCCCACCGGCGTCACCGCGAGCCTCAACCCCTCCACCGTCCAGGCCGGCTCCTCCGCCACCCTCACCCTCAACGCCTCCGCCACGGCCGTGGCCGGCACCTACCAGATCACCGTCACCGGCACCGCCGGCACCACCACCCACACCGCCCAGTACAGCCTCACCGTCGGCGGCGGAGGCAACCCCGGCGGTCCCGCACCCGACATCGACGTCGCCAAGATCCAGGCCCACCTGTCCCAGCTGAACAGCATCGCGAGCCAGAACGGCGGCCACCGCCGGGCCGGCAGCGCCGGGCACAGCCAGTCGCTGGCGTACATCAAGGGCAAGCTCCAGGCCGCCGGTTACAGCGTCACCGAGCAGACCTGCACCTCCTGCACCTACCAGTCCAACAACCTGATCGCCGACTGGCCCGGCGGCCCGGCCGACCAGGTCACCATGTTCGGCGCCCACCTGGACAGCGTCTCGGCCGGCCCCGGCATCAACGACAACGGCTCCGGCTCGGCCACCCTGCTGGAGAACGCGCTCGTTCTCGCCCAGCAGAACCCCGGCCTGACCCGGCACGTGCGGTTCGCCTGGTGGACCGGTGAGGAGCAGGGCCTGCAGGGCTCGCAGTCCTACGTCGGCCAGCTGGGCTCCGCCCAGCGCTCCGCGATCAAGGCGTACTACAACTTCGACATGATCGCCTCGACCAACGCCGGCTACTTCATCAACAACATCAACTCCGCGGCCTCCGCACCGATGAAGGCCTACTGGGACTCGCTGAACCTCAAGCCGGAGGAGAACGTCGAGGGCCAGGGCCGCTCGGACGACTACTCCTTCCAGCAGGCCGGCATCCCGACCTCCGGCTACGCGGCCGGCGCCAGCGACACCAAGACCTCGGCGCAGGCGGCCAAGTGGGGCGGCACGGCGGGCCGTTCCTACGACTCCTGCTACCACTCCTCCTGCGACACCACCGCCAACATCGACGCGACGGTACTGAACCGCAGCGCCGACGGCGTGGCGTACACCATCTGGAAGACCTCGGTCGGCGGCACCACGCCCACCAACGACTTCTCCCTCTCGGTGAACCCCACCACCGCCACCGTCAAGCCCGGTGAGACCACCACCGCGACGGTCGCCACCTCGACCACCTCCGGCTCGGCCCAGACGGTCAACCTGACCGCCTCGGGCGCGCCGACCGGCGTGACGGTCTCCTTCAACCCGTCCTCGGTGCAGTCCGGCGGCTCGGCGACGCTCACCGTCGCCACCTCCGCCTCGACCCCCACCGGCACCTACAACATCACCCTGACCGGGACCGGCTCGGCCACCCACAGCACCAGCTTCTCCCTGGTGGTGGGCAGCGATTCGCCCAACCCCGGTGGCACCTGGACCGCCGGCACCACCTACCAGGCCGGTGACGTCGTGACCTACAACGGGGTCAGCTACCGCTGCCTCCAGGGCCACACCGCCCAGGTCGGCTGGGAGCCGCCGATCGTGCCCGCGCTCTGGCAGCAGGTGTGACCGGGATGCCCTGACACCCGGTGAAGCCGCTGCGCCGCGGTCCGTCGAGGGG
>NZ_JBSHBN010000343.1:0-1579 GCF_053612025.1 Kitasatospora sp. NPDC054768 | reverse complement strand
GCGGTGGACAAGCGGATCACCCCCGCCATGACCCTCACCGTCGCCCGCCGGCTGCTGGAGAAGGGCATCGGCGTGAAGGGGTACTTCATCCTCGGTTACCCCGGCGAGACCAGGGACGACGCCCTCGCCACCCTCGCCCACATCCGCGCACTCTGGGCCCTGTCCGACCGCCTGCCCGGCACCTTCCGCGCCTCCGCGTTCACCTTCCGCCCCTACCCCGGCTCGCCCGTCTTCGCCGACCTCGTCCGGCAGGGCTGGGACCCCGAGGCCCTGCAGACCTACCAGGACGTCGACCTCACCGCACACGGCGCCGACGAGGCGATGCGCGGCCGCGACGAGTTCAACTTCGCCACCGGCCAGCAGTTCGGCCACGTCCCCCTCACCCGGCTGTACGACTGGCTCGCCGACATCTCCCGCGAACAGCACCACCGCAACACCGCCGCCGCGGCCGCGGCCCGCCGGGAGGTCGACGCGTGACCGGCCTGCTGCTCACCGTGGACGGGCCCAGCGGCCTGGGCAAGTCCACCGCCGTCGCCGCCACCGCCCGCGCCCTGCGGGCGGCCGGACACACCGTCCACACCGCCACCGGCCCCTCCGCCACCCCCTACGGACAGGCCGTGCGCGCGAGCGCCGCGACGATGCGCGGCCGCGCCCTCGCCCTGGCCGTCGCCGCCGACCGCCTCCACCAGCTCGACACCGACGTCCGCCCCCGCCGCGCCGCCGGCACCACCGTGCTGCTGGACCGCTACCTGCCCTCCACCCTCGTCCTCCAGCGCGCCGACGGCGTCGACACCGACTTCCTGCTCACCGTCAACGAGGGCGCGGACGTCCCCGACCTCGCGGTCCTCCTCACCGCCGACCCCGACACCGTGCAGCGCCGCCTCGCCCACCGCGGCACCCGGCACCGCTTCGAACTCGACGCCGCCGCCACCGCCCGCGAACTGCGGCTCTACCAGGAGGCCGTCCCCGTGCTCGAACGGCTCGGCTACCGGCTCCACACCGTGGACACCACCCACCTGACCCCCGAACAGACCGCACAGGCCATCCTGGAGGCGGTCCCGCCCCGGACGACCAACACCAAAATCCCGTACGGGAGTTAGAGAGAACATGAGCACCAGCGACACGCGTCCCATCCCGCTTCCCGTCGTGGACGTCCACGTCGTCCTGCGCACCCCGGACGGCAAGATCCTGCTCTCCCAGCGCGGCGGCCCCTACGGCTACGGCCAGTGGCACGCCCCCAGCGGCAAACTCGACCCCGGCGAGAAGCCGGCCCACGGCGCCGCCCGCGAACTGGAGGAGGAGACCGGGATCACCACCGACCCGGCCCGCCTCCACCTCGCCCACACCGTCCTGCACCACCAGGACCCGGCGACCCTGCGCCTCGGGCTGTTCTACCTCGCCACCGCGTGGGAGGGCGAGCCGGTCAACCGCGAACCCGACAAGTGCCTGGACCTGCGCTGGTTCACCGAGGACGGCCTGCCCGACGACCTGATCCCCTACCCCGCCGCCGGCATCCACGGCGCCCTCACCGACCCCGGCGGCCTGACCCACCACGGCTGGCCGGCCGCCTGACGGCCCC
>NZ_JBSHBN010000342.1:0-1579 GCF_053612025.1 Kitasatospora sp. NPDC054768 | reverse complement strand
CGACGGCGCGGTACCGACCTGCACCTGCACCGAAACCCGGGTATCGGGCACCGGATTCGACAACACCGCCAACAGCACGTCGGCCTGCGTCAACTCCACCGACGCACCGAACGCACCGAGCATCCCCGTAAACGTCCTGTCGTCCGACCGATACTGCGCCCCCTTGTACACCCCACTGTTCAGCAGCGTGCAGGAATACAACAACGCGTCCTGCGTAGTGGCGAAGGCGGCCTCGCCACCACCCGGAACATCCGCCACCACTTGCGTGCCGGCCGGGATCTCCACAGGCCTCGGCAGCGCGACCGTCATCGAGAACTCCACCTGCGTCCGCGCCGGAGACGCCGGCCGCGGCTGCGCGCCGACTTCCGCCAGCACCGCCAACCGGTCCTTGTCAGCCGCCCGGTTCACCCGCTCGATGAGTGGTGCCACCATGCCGGCGCAGGCCTCCACCAGAGCCGTCCCCGCATCCGGACCATCCACACCCGCCCATGAAGGGACCTTCTGACGGACCGCCGACTTCGCGCCCGACACTAGGTCATCCATACTACGCTGATCGACAGGAGGAACGGGAATACTCATTGCACACTATCCTTCCAGATAAACCAATAGGCGACCTATGCGCCAGCGGCTGGCTTACGGGTTTCGTGGGACGAGGAATTCCCAGGCTTGATTGTCATGCCAGTTAATTTTGTACTGGATGACGGGCGCACCGTTCGAGGTCGATCCGCCGGAGACGTCGAGTACCTTGTTGCTTCGCACGTTGGTGATGAGCCAGTAGCTGTCCCACGAGCCAATTTTCCATTTCTGGGAGGGGTTGTCGGCGTCCGGGTATTCCTGGGTGGTTTTTGCGGAATCACTGGTCGAGTTTCCCTGGACGCCCATGGCGAGAAGTGAGTTTACGTTATGGAAGCGGGAGGCGCCTCCGCCGGCGGGAACGATGATCCATCGCTGATTGTTGTATCCAAGGTGGACCCACTGCTGGAGTGTGAGCCCGACGGTGGTGGAGCTGTTGTTGACATCGACAACTTTCCAGCTGCGCTTGTTGGCCACAACACAGGGGGTCGGGAATTGGAGGGCCCCGTAGACGGTGAACGACTTGATCCTGTCGTTGAGATGGCCGAAGACGGAGCTGATAGATCCGCTGGGAGGGATAAGTTGGAGTTTTCCGTGCTCGCTGGGCTGGTCGAATACCTCGATCGCGTTCGTGCTGTTGTTGCGGGCCGATGAGATCGCCCCGGAGGCTACACCGTAACGGGAGGTATTGGTGAGGTCGACATGGCCGACGGCGTTTTTGAAAACCCACTGAGCTCCGCCGTAGTTGCCGTCTCCGTAGAGGCAGAAACAGTTCGCAGGCGGGCCGTTGTACACCTTGACGGACTTGACCTGGTCTTCGAGGGAACCTGGCGGGACAGCGACGGTGGTGGCCGGGTAGTAGAGTTGGCTGGTGCCGGTGCCATCGTTGTTTTTAAATAGTTCCAGGGTGTAATTAGTCTGATTGTTGACGGTGGAGATCCTGAGTGCGATATCGCCGTACAGGGTGGTGTTGGTGAGGTCAGTGAGGACGGCGGTGTCCTTGAAT
>NZ_JBSHBN010000340.1:0-1638 GCF_053612025.1 Kitasatospora sp. NPDC054768 | reverse complement strand
GCTTGTGTTGGAAGGGGTAGGTGGGGAGGGGGATGCGGCGGCGTTGTTGGTGGGTGTGGTAGGTGGTCCAGTCGGGTGTGGTGCCGGTGAGCCAGAGGGTGGTGAGGGTGCGTTGGATGGTTTCGGAGGGGGTGCGGGGGTCGCGTTTGTGGGGGAGGGAGGCGAGGGTGGTGGCCTGGGTGGCGGTGTTGGTGAGGGTGCGGCGGGCGAGGCTGGTGAGGGTCTGGCCGGGGCCGATTTCGAGGAGGGTGGTGCCTGGTTCGGTGGTGGTGGTGCGGATGCCGGTGGTGTATTCGACGGTGGCGCGGATGTGGTGGCCCCAGTAGGCGGGGTCGGTGGCTTGTTGGTCGGTGATCCAGGTGCCGGTGGTGTTGGAGATGAAGGGGGTGTTCGGTGTCCGGCGGGGCACGTCTGCGACGGCGGTGGTGAATTCCGTGATCGCCGGTTCCATCAGGGGGGAGTGGAAGGCGTGGGAGGTGGTGACGGGTTGGGTGGGCCAGCCGTGTTCTTCGGCGAGGGTGGTGAAGGCCTGGATGGCGTTGTGGGGGCCGGAGACGACGCAGTCGCGGGGGCCGTTGTGGGCGGCGAGGGAGAGGTTGTGGGGGAGGGCGGCTTCGACGGTGGTGCGGTCGGCCATCACATTGAGCATGGCGCCGGGGGCCTGGGCCTGCATGAGGCGGCCGCGGAGGGCGACGAGGCGGAGGGCGTCGGGGAGGGTGAAGACGCCGGCGAGGCAGGCGGCGGTCCATTCGCCGAGGCTGTGGCCGAGCATGGCGGTGGGGGTGATGCCCCAGGAGTGCCAGAGCCGGGTGAGGGCGTATTCGATGACGAAGAGGGCGGGTTGGGCCCACTGGGTCTGGTCGAGTCGGGGGTCCTGGGTGAAGATCACCTCGCGGATGTCCTCGCCGAGGTGTGGTGCGAGGAGTTCGGCGCATTCGTCGACGCAGGTGCGGAAGACGGGCTCGTGCTGGTAGAGGTCGTGGGCCATGCCGGGGTGCTGGGAGCCCTGGCCGCTGAACAGGAAGACCAACGGTGCGGTCTCGCGGGTGGTGTGGCTGGTGGTGACGTGGGCGGGGTCGCGGGTCTCCAGGGCGGTGGCGATGGTGTCGGGGGTGGTGCCGGTGACGGTGCGGCGGTGGGGGAAGGTGCGGCGGCCGGTGGCCAGGGTGTGGGCGGCGTCGGCGAGGTTGGGCTGTTCGCGGCGCAGGTGGGCGGCCAGTCGGTCGGTGGCTTCTTCGAGTGCTTGCGGGGTGCGAGCGGACAGGATGAGTGTTTCGGTCGGGCGTGTGCCGGCCGGGGAGGCTTCGACGGCCGGAGCCTCTTCGAGGATGAGGTGGGCGTTGCTGCCGCCGAAGCCGAAGGCGCTGATCCCGGCGCGGCGGACGTGGTTCTCGGTGCGTGGCCAGGGAGTCGATTCCGCTTGCACGTGGAACGGGCTGTTGGCGAAGTCGATGTCGGGGTTACCGCGGGTGTACTTCAGCGAGGCGGGGAGGAGTTCGTGTTTGAGCGCGAGCGTGGTCTTGAGCAGGCCCGAGATGCCGGCGGCGGCGTCGAGGTGGCCGACGTTCCCCTTGACCGAGCCGAGGGCCCAGGACCCGGTGTCGCCGAACGCCCGTGACAACGCCTGCACCTCGATCG
>NZ_JBSHBN010000339.1:0-1643 GCF_053612025.1 Kitasatospora sp. NPDC054768 | reverse complement strand
GGGTCTGTCCAGTGAACGGCTCTGACCCGTAATCGGTGGTAACCGAGTGTGATTCAGGCGAGGAGGATGCGGTGGCGGAGGAGCGCGAATCCGGCCCGGCCGTGCATCTGTCGCATGATTCGCTTGGTGTGGGTGTTGACGCCCTCGGTGCGGCCGTTGTGGTGGGGCAAGGTGAGGCCGGCGTCGACGGCGGCTCGGTCGAGTTCGAGGCCGCGGCTGAAGGAGTGCAGATGGGGAAGGCCGGCGGCGCGTGCGGCGGTGATCCATTTGGTGAGGCGGGCGCCGTTGGCGGAGGCGGGGACAAGCAGCTCGGCGAAGGTATGGACGAGCCGGGAGAGTTCCGTCATGTCGGGGCAGGCGGTGACGAGGGCCTGCAGCAAGTCGGCTTCCTTGTCTCGTAGCCGGTCTGGGCGGGTGAGCATGAGGCGGGCGAGGCGGCGTGGGCTGATCACCGGGCGGTCGCCTTCGGCGCGGCCCTGGGTGATGTAGCGGTAGAGGAGGTTGAGGCTGCCGGTGTAGCCCGATTCCTTGATCTCCCGGAACAGCTGGAGGACCGGGATCGCGGGGTCCTCGGCGCGACGGGCGCGCAGGTGGTCGCGGTAGGGGTCGACGAGCGTGGGCCGGTATTGCGGCGCCCGACGAAGGCCCTCGGGCTCGGGAACGCGTGCATAGCGCTTGACGGTGTTCAGTGCCAGATTCAGGCGGCGGGCGCATTCCAGCAGGCCCACGCCCTTGCCGAGCAGCTCGTGGACCTGACGCCACCGGTCGCGGGTCGTCGCAGCGCGCACGCCCTCCGATCGGGGCGGATTCGCGGTCGTCCAACAGGCGGAATGCGCCCGCACCTCTTTCAGGACGGCTTCGCAGAGGTTGCGCCAGATGTGCCACCGGTCGCCTACCTGCACCGCCTCGGGCAAGGCGCGGCGAACGGCCTCGCCATAGGCCCCGGAGCCGTCCCGGCACACGATCTCGACCCCCGGGTGCTCGCGCAGCCACGCCTCCAGGGCATCGGCGCCCCGGCCGGGCAGCACGTCGATCCGCTCGCCGGTCTCGGCGTCGATCAGTACGGTCGCGTACCGGTAGCGGCGGCGTAGGGCGAAGTCGTCGACGCCCAGAACCCGTGGCACTCGCCGCGCGGGCAGCGGAACCCGCAACAGCATCCGCAAGGCCGTGGACCGGGAGGCCGGCGCGGCGACTTCGTTCAGGAGCCGGGATGCGGCTCGGCCCGCTAACTCTTTCACCACGGCGCCGAGTTGACTCGCGAGGCGGCTCGTCCGGCGCTGGTAGCGCTCCAGCAGCTGGGGCACCTGCTCGCGGAACGTCTGCCGTCTGCAGCCCAGCACCGGGCAGGCCAGGCGGCGCACGCGCACCACCACGAGCACCCGTCGGCCATCCGCCGGCACGTCCGCAACCGTCCGGTGGTGGAAGCCGTGCACCCGGTCCGTCGGTGCCCCGCAGACCGGGCAGGGCACCGGACCATCCATGGTCCGGGCTACCACCCGGATTGCCGCACCCTCATCCACCACGTCCTCGATCACCAGGGGCGACAGCCCGGAAAACACCGTCCCCACAAGCGCATTGGCATCTCGCATGACCTGCCAACGACGCCGGTCACGCTTCGTTACCACCGATTACGAGACAGAGCC
>NZ_JBSHBN010000338.1:0-1747 GCF_053612025.1 Kitasatospora sp. NPDC054768 | reverse complement strand
GCCCGGGCCCGTGCCGCGGCGGGCGGCTCGGGCGGGCGTCCGGGGGCCGGCACGCTCTGCCGCCCGTTCTCCTGCTGGGCCGGAGCGGGTGCGGGGGCGGCCCGTCCGGGTCGTGTGCCGCGGGCGCCGCCGGCGTTCCCGGCGGCCGCACCGCGCGCCGCCAGTTCGCTGAGCCGCTCGTGCAGCGCGGCGGCTCCGGGGCGTTCGGCGGGTTCCTTGGCCAGGCAGGCCCGGATCAGCGGCGCCAGTTGCGGCGGTACGGCGGAGAGGTCGGGCTCCTCGTGGACGACCCGGTACAGCATCACTTCGGAGGACGCCCCGGAGCCGAACGGGGTGTCCCCCGTGAGTGCGTACGCGAGGGTGGCCCCGAAGGCGAAGACGTCGGTGGCGGGCGTGACGGCGACCCCGCGCACCTGCTCGGGCGCGAGGAAGCCGGGGGAGCCGACCGCGGTGCCGACGTGGGTGAGCGTGCTGGCGCCGCGCGACCACGCGATGCCGAAGTCGATGATCCGCGGGCCTCGGGGCGAGAGCAGGATGTTGGACGGCTTGAGGTCCCGGTGGACCACCCCCGCCTCGTGCACCTTGACCAGTCCGTCGGCGAGCGCGGCCCCGATCCGGGCGGCCTCGGGCCAGTTGAGCGGTCCTTCGTCGCCGACCCGCTTGTAGAGCGAGGGCCCCGGCACGTACGCGGTGGCCAGCCAGGGCCGTTCGGTCTCGATGTCCGAGCCGACCACGCGCGCGGTGCAGCCGCCCCGGATCCGGGAGGCGGCGGCGATCTCGCGGGCGAAGCGGGTGCGGAACTCCTGGTCCTCGGCGAGCTCGGCGCGGATCAGCTTGAGGGCGACGCGCTGCCCGCGGCGGTCGGAGCCGAGGTAGACGACGCCCATGCCGCCGGCGCCCAGTCGCCGGTGCAGGCGGTACGGCCCGACGATGCGGGGGTCCTCACGCCTCAGCCGCATCATCGCCATGTTTCGTTCCCCGTCAGCCTGTGGGTGAGGCCCCGTCGGTTGGGCCATCGTCAGTTCCTGTCTGGCACAGCTTACGGACTGCCCGCTGCGGTGTGCTGATACGCAACACCTGAAGCCACCGTGCGATTGTCGGATCTTGCGTTGACCTGCAGGTCACAAGGACGTCGAAGGGCTTCTCGGGGTTGCCCCTCAGGGTTCCCTCGGGGGTCGGATGAGCCTTCCGTCCCCCTGCGGTAGTAGGCCCCGAGTCGGATCGTCATCCTCCCGGACGTCCGAGGAACAGTACGACGGCATGACGCCTGGAGGACCCTCCGGCCAATAGCGTTGTGTCCAGCGGTGGACGGGGAGCTCGTCCCCCGAGGTAAGCCGTCCACCGCGCCAACTCGACCGGATCAGGAGCAAGGACATGGCACCGCAGATCACGGGAACCCCCCGCCGTCGGCCGGCCTCCGTCCAGTCCCGGTCCACCGAGCAGCCCACGCGGCACCCCGCCGTGGCGCTGGCCATGGCCCTGCCGTGCGCCGTGCTCCTGGTGCTGCTGTTCGGCGGGTGGGAGCAGATGGCGAACCAGGCCCAGGCCGTCGCCGATCTGATCACCCGCTGAGCGGGGAAAGAAGGACACCGGCCCCGAGGCCGGTCGAAGACGGGCACCGATCCCCTGGGGACGGGGAGCGGTGCCGCCGGGGAGGCCGCGGCCGCGATGACACGCGGACGGGCGAGAGCGGTGCGCAGAGCGCCCCGGCAGGCGGAGACGCCGCGTACGGACGTCGGTGAGGGCG
>NZ_JBSHBN010000337.1:0-1766 GCF_053612025.1 Kitasatospora sp. NPDC054768 | reverse complement strand
TGGAAGATGAAGCCGATGTGGTCGCGGCGCAGCTGGGTGAGCTGCTTGTCCTTGAGGCCGACGAGCTCGGTGTCGCCGATGGTGGAGGAGCCGGAGGAGACGGTGTCCAGGCCGGCCATGCAGTGCATGAGGGTGGACTTGCCGGAGCCGGACGGGCCCATGATGGCGGTGAACTCGCCCTGGGGGAAGGTCACGGTGACGTTGTCGAGGGCGACGACGCGGGTCTCCCCCTCCCCGTAGACCTTGTTCAGGCCGGTGGCTCGGGCGGCCGCCAGGCCGGTGCGGACGGCGGTTGCGGTCGGCGTGGTCACGGGGGGCTCCTTGTGCTCGTGGACTTGTACCTCCATGCTCCGCGACGTGATCATGGTCTTGCGTCGCTCCGCCGGACGGTTGGCCCTACCACCGCTGGGCGTACGGGAGGGCTGGACCCTCCTCCTGCGGTATGACGTGAACCCTGAGGCGGCGGGATGGCCGGAACGGATATCCTTCGTGGCCGAATCCCGGACAGTTCGTCAGATGGCAAGGAAACATGACAACTTCCGGGGCAGGGAACATGCGAAAGAGTGAGCCGGGCGACTAGGCTCAGGGTGGTTTCGCAAGAGCCCGGATGGTGGAACGCAGACACGGGCAGCTTAAAACTGCTTGGCCGCGAGGCCGTGCCGGTTCGAGTCCGGCTCCGGGCACCGACAACCGCGGGGGCGCCGACGGCGTCCCCGCCGGTCGTTGTTCACCGGATCCTCCTCGCGGCGTATCCCGGAATTTTTGCCAAGCCATTACCCTTGTACACGGGCGGTGCAGTGCCGCCACGGAGGGAATGAGCAATGAGAAGCAGCAACCCGGTCTTCTCGCGGGAGGGGTCCTTCACCCGCGACTCCGGCTACGCGGGGTTCGGTACCACCGCGCAGGCCGGGAGCCCGTACGGCCAGAACGCGCACGGTCAGAACCCCTACGCGGGTACGCCCTACGCCCAGCAGCCGCAGGGCCAGGCCCCCATGACCGACGAGCAGCTCTACGAGCTGTACAACGGGCCGTCGGCCGGCCCGGCGGCCACCGGGCGGATGACGCTGGACGACGTGGTCGCCCGCACCGCCATGACGCTGCTGACGCTGGTCGTCGCCGGCGCGGTGGCCTGGTTCGCGCTGCCGTTCGAGAACTTCGGCTTCGCGATCGCCGCCAGCCTGGTGGCCATGGTCGTCGGCCTGGTGGTCTCCTTCAAGCGCAGCGTCAGCCCGCCGCTGATCCTCACCTACGCGGCCCTCCAGGGCTTCGCGATGGGCGCCGTCTCGCACGCCTTCAACACCTGGCTGAACGGCATCGTGATCCAGGCGGTCCTGGGTACGGCGGCGGTCTTCGCGGCGATGCTGTTCGCCTACAAGAGCGGAAAGATCCGGGTCACCGCGCGCTACCAGCGGATCGGCATCGCGATCGCGCTGGGCTTCGTGCTGCTGATGCTGGTCAACATGGTCGCGATGGCCTTCGGCGCCGACATGGGCCTGCGCTCCGGCCCGCTGGGCATCGTGGTCGGCCTGATCGGCATCGGCCTGGGCGCCTTCTTCCTGTCGCTGGACTTCGCGTCGATCGAGGAGGCCATCGCCCAGGGCGCGCCGCAGCGGGAGTCCTGGCGGGCCGCCTTCGGGCTGACCCTGTCGCTGGTCTGGATCTACATGGAGATGCTGCGGCTGATCGCGATCCTGCGCGGCGACGACTGACGGTCCCTTCCTTCGTGAACCACTGCCGCCGGGCCCCGGAGCGACTCGCTCCGGGGC
>NZ_JBSHBN010000336.1:0-1803 GCF_053612025.1 Kitasatospora sp. NPDC054768 | reverse complement strand
CTGGTGGACCACGCCGACGGTGCGGTCCGCAAGCCGGCCCTGGAGCTGCTGACCCTGGCCCGCCGCATCGGCGAGCCGTCCGCCGTCGTCCTCGGCGCCGGTGCGGCCGCGGCCGACATCGCGGCGAAGGCCGGCGAGTACGGCGCGGTGAAGGTGTACGTCGCCGACGGCGCCGAGTTCGCCGACCAGCTGGTCGTCCCCAAGGTGGACGCCCTGGCCCAGATCGCCGGGGCCGGCGACGTCGCCGCCGTGCTGGTGACGTCCTCCGGCGAGGGCAAGGAGGTCGCCGCGCGCGTCGCGCTGCGGATCGGCTCCGGCATCATCACCGACGCCGTCGACCTGCGCGCCGGCGACCAGGGCCCGATCGCCACCCAGTCGGTGTTCGCCGCCTCGTACACCGTCGACTCCCGGGTGAGCAAGGGTGCGCCGGTCATCACCGTCAAGCCGAACGCCGTCGCCCCGGAGGCCGCCCCGGCCGCCGGTGCGGTGGAGAACGTCGCCGTCGCGTTCACCGGCAACGCCGCCAAGGTGACCTCGCGCACCCCGCGCGTGTCCTCCGGCCGCCCGGAGCTGACCGAGGCCGCCATCGTGGTCTCCGGCGGCCGCGGCGTCGGTGCCGCCGAGGGCTTCGGCGTGGTCGAGGAGCTCGCGGACGCGCTGGGCGCGGCCGTCGGCGCCTCGCGCGCCGCCGTGGACGCCGGCTGGTACCCGCACAGCAGCCAGGTCGGCCAGACCGGCAAGCAGGTCTCCCCGCAGCTGTACGTGGCCAACGGCATCTCGGGTGCGATCCAGCACCGGGCCGGCATGCAGACCTCGAAGACCATCGTGGCCGTCAACAAGGACTCCGAGGCCCCGATCTTCGAGCTCGCCGACTACGGCGTGGTCGGCGACCTCTTCCAGGTGCTGCCGCAGCTCACCGCCGAGGTGAAGGCCCGCAAGGCCTGATCCCCGGACGACAGCGGAGGGCGTGGCGCCGAGTGGTACTCGGTGCCACGCCCTCCGTCGTCTCCGTCGCTCTCCGGCAGCGCCCCGGGCGCGCCGTCCGCCCCGCCCGCCGCACGGTCCCCCGGCGGATCACTCCGCGACGAAGGCCGCGAGGTGCTGGGTGGCGAGGTGCTGGGTGAAGCCGCCCTGGGCCGGCGGCAGCGGGCGCGGCTCGGTGTCCTGCACCGGCGGTGGCGGCTCCATCGGCAGCAGCCGCAGTTCCGGCTGGTCGGAGTCGGGGGAGGGGAGCAGCCGCACCCGGGTGCCGACCGGCACGGTGCTGCGCATCCCGTCCACGATGCACCAGACGTCGAAGCCCTCCGCCATGCGGATCAGGGACTTCTGACGGACCAGCGGCGTCCGGGCCTGTTCGACCGCGCAGCGCCGCACCACGCCGGTGCCCTCGCTGGGCTCCAGCCTGAGGTCGGTGGATCCGCAGGTGGGGCAGAGCAGCCGCTGGAAGGTCGGGTTGTTGCACCACGTGCAGCGCTGGAAGTACAGCGTCGTGCTGCGGGTGTCGGCATCGATGGCTGAGTGGATCACGCTGTCATCTCCCTGCGCTCGGACCGGCTCGTTCGGCAGAAGTTCGGCAGTAGTTCGGCACGAAAAGGATAGGGAACTCAGTGCCGCGAAGGGAAGGCACTGAGTTCCCTTTTTGCCGCGCGCATGCATAATGAAGGGTACTGAGTACCGTCGTGAAACAGGAGTGGCGATCATGAGCCAGGACTTCGATCTCTTCCGGATCTCCGAGGAGCACGGGATGCTCCGTGAGGCGGTGCGTTCGCTGGCCGAGGCGAAGATCGCTCCGTTCGCGGCGGA
>NZ_JBSHBN010000335.1:0-1848 GCF_053612025.1 Kitasatospora sp. NPDC054768 | reverse complement strand
CGGACTTCAGGGCATAGATGCGGGCGAGACGGACAGTCGCTCCTCCGGCGAGCGGGAGGATGTTATTCATCTATCGTGCATAACGTCACTAAAGCGGCGCTACCATAAGCCACTTACAGGACTGGATATGCCAAAACGCCCACTCAGAAGCCGTTGTCGTACCGGCAATGACGGGCGCGTTTCCGCTGGTCAGGCATAGTGCCGGTGCCTCGGTGGCAGAGACGGGGTGTCGTGTCGTCTCTTCGGTGGAGGTGCCGGATGCCGTCGGTGATGGGGCTGCTGGAGGAGCGTGAGCGTGCTGCTCGGCAGCGGGTGGAGGTCCTTCAGGCCGAGCTGCAGGAGGCGGAAGCCGCGTGGGAGCGGTTCGTGATCGCCCGTCAGACGGTGGCCGAAGTCCTGGCAGAACCTGCAGGCGAGGAGGCGCCGCCGGCGGGGGTGGCCGGTGAACGGCCTGCTCGGGTCGCCGGTGCGGTGCCCGGGTCGGTGGTTCCCGCCTGGAGGGAAGGGCTCGCTCTCGACTCGCTGGCGCCGGACTACCAGCGGCTCGTGGAGGTCCTGGCGGGGAGCGGGGAGGAGATGGACTGTCGGCAGCTCGCGGCGGCCCTGGGCCTGGAGGTGGTCGCGGCGAAGGTGGAGGGAGTGCGGTCGAAGGTGAAGCGCCTGGCCGCGCGGGGCTGGCTGGCCGAGGAACGCCCGGGGATGTTCAGCGTGCTCGCCGGGTTAGCCGGCGGCTCATGACCATGCTCATCGGCCACCGGATCATCGCCTCGGAGGTGTCGGTGCGGTGTCTCGTAGTCGCGGGCCAGGCGGCGTGAGTGCATCAGCCATGCGAACGTCCGTTCCACCAGCCACCTTTTCGGCAGCACCACGAAGCCCGTGGCGTCGTCGGTGCGTCTGACCACCGTCAGCGCGATCCGCAGGACATCGCGGGCGAGGTCGACCAGGCGTCCGGTGCAGCCGCCGTCGGCCCACACCAGCGAGATGCGCCAGTGCCGCTCACGCAGCCGCTCCAGCAGCGTGCGGCCGGCCTCGCGGTCGGTGACGGATGCCGCGGTGACCATCACGGCCAGCAGCAGCCGAGGGTGTCCACCACGATGTGCCTCTTGCGGCCGTTCACCTTCTTCCCGCCGTCGAACCCCCGGCTCGCGGCCGGCACCGACGCGGCCCCTTTCACAGACTGCGCGTCGATGATCCCGGCGGTCGGCTCCGGATCACGGCCCGCCGCCCGGCGGACCCGGTCGCGCAGCCGGTCGTGGAACTCGCCGACCAGGCCCTTGTCCCGCCAGCGCCGAAAGAAGGCGTACACGCGGTCCCATGCGGGGAAGTCCGCGGGCACCGCCCTCCAGGCGATGCCGCCCGTGATCAGGTAGCGCACGGCGTCGACCAACTGCCGGTGACAGTAGCCCTCCGGTTGCCCGCCCCTTCCCTCCAGCCAGGCGGGCACGGGCATCGCGTCGCGCACGACTGCCCACTCCGCGTCGCTCATGTCCGAGGGATACCTCGGACGCCTGTGCGGGCGGTCCCCGGCGTTCCCGAACCGGTGAGCGAGGCAATCACACGACAGGGGTGCGGAGTTGGACGACAACGTCACGGAGACGTAAGACTGCGGCACCAGGGGCCTCCTGTTGCTCGGCTGGATTCGACACCCACGAGCTGTGCGGGAGGCCCCACTTTCATGCCCTGCCGACCAGAAGATCACCCGACCGAGTCGGCAGACTCGAACTCACGATCACCAAGATCGATAGAGCAACAGCTAAGGCCTGTCTGATAATTGATCTTGTGGCAGGTCGAGGCGAGTTGACGGACGTGGTGTGGGAGCGGATAGAGCCCCTGCTGCCGCAGGTGGAC
>NZ_JBSHBN010000334.1:0-1894 GCF_053612025.1 Kitasatospora sp. NPDC054768 | reverse complement strand
GTGGTGGCTACGGCCGTGACCGTGACGACCGTGGTGGCGACCGCGGTGGTTTCCGTCGTGACGACCGTCCCTCCGGTGGCGGTTTCAACCGTGACCGCGGTGACCGCCCCTCCGGTGGTGGCTTCCGTCGTGACGACCGTCCCTCCGGTGGCGGTTTCAACCGTGACCGCGGTGACCGCCCCTCCGGTGGTGGCTTCCGTCGCGACGACCGTCCCTCCGGTGGTGGCTTCAACCGTGACCGCGGCGACCGCCCGACCGGTGGTGGCTACGGCCGTGACCGTGACGACCGTGGTGGCGAGCGCGGCGGCTTCCGTCGTGACGACCGCCCCTCCGGTGGCGGCTTCAACCGTGACCGTGACGACCGCGGCGGCGACCGCGGTGGCTTCCGTCGTGACGACCGTCCCTCCGGTGGCGGTTTCAACCGTGACCGCGGTGACCGCCCGACCGGTGGTGGCTTCCGCCGCGACGACCGTCCGTCTGGCGGTGACCGCGGTGGCTTCCGCCGTGACGACCGCCCGAGTGGTTTCCGTCGTGACGACCGTGACGACCGTCCGCGTCGTGACGACCGCCCGACCGGTGGTGGCTACGGCCGTGACCGTGACGACCGTGGTGGCGAGCGCGGCGGCTTCCGTCGTGACGACCGCCCCTCCGGTGGTGGCTTCAACCGTGACCGCGGCGACCGCCCCTCCGGTGGTGGCTTCCGTCGCGACGACCGTCCGTCCGGCGGTGACCGCGGTGGCTTCCGCCGTGACGACCGCCCGTCCGGCGGTGACCGCGGCGGTTTCCGCCGTGACGACCGCCAGGGCGGCGGCTACGGTCGGGACCGTGACGACCGCGGCGGTGACCGTCGGGACTACGACGACCGCCGGGGCAACTACGAGCCCGTCAAGCGTCTGCCGATCCCGGAGGACATCACCGGCTTCGAGCTGGACGCGGACGTGCGCCAGGAGCTCAAGAGCCTGCCCAAGACCCTCGCGGACGACGTCGCCCGCAACCTGGTGATGGTGGCCCGCATGCTCGACAGCGAGCCGGAGGAGGCCTACCAGTACTCGCGTGTCGCGCTCCGTCTGGCCTCCCGCGTGGCGGCGGTCCGTGAGGCGGCCGGTTTCGCCTCGTACATGACGCAGCGTTACTCCGAGGCGCTGACCGAGTTCCGCGCCGCCCGTCGGATGACCGGCCGGGCGGACCTGTGGCCGGTGATGGCCGACTGCGAGCGCGGTCTGGGCCGCCCGGAGCGGGCGCTGGCGATGGCCGGTGAGCCCGAGGTGAAGCAGCTGGACAAGGCCGGCCAGGTCGAGATGCGTCTCGTGGCGGCCGGTGCCCGCAGCGACATGGAGCAGTTCGACGCTGCCGTGGTGACGCTGCAGAGCCCGGAGCTGGCTTCCAGCGCCGTGCACGCGTGGACCGCGCGCCTGCGGTACGCCTACGCCGAGGCCCTGATCGCGGCCGGCCGGGCCGACGAGGCCCGTGACTGGTTCGCCAAGGCCGCCGAGGCCGACACCGACGGCACCACCAACGCCTCGGAGCGGCTCGCCGAGATCGACGGCGTGGAGTTCATCGACACGCTCGACCCGGAGCTGGCCGAGGACGAGACCGAGTCGACGGATGCGCCGGCGAAGAAGCGCGGTGGCGGCGACAACGCCGACGACCGCGTGATCTTCGAGGACGAGGAGGACGTCGAGGAGTTCTACGACGAGGACGACCTGGAGATCGACGAGGACTTCGACGGCGTCGTCCCCGAGCGCGTCCAGGAGGTCCAGGACACCAAGGCCGAGCCGAAGGCCGAAGCCGACGCTGGCGCCGAGGCCGCCGCCGACAAGAGCTGAGCAACTCCCCAGGCAATGCCGTGAGGCCCTGCCGTTCCCTGGAATCCCAGGGAACGGCAGGGCCTCAC
>NZ_JBSHBN010000333.1:0-1933 GCF_053612025.1 Kitasatospora sp. NPDC054768 | reverse complement strand
CGCTGCACCCCGCCTCGGTTACGGCCCGAATGGCCTTATCCCCGTACGACAGGGGTGGGGGTGGCACCTAGTGTTACGCGGTGCCACGCCCTCCGTCGTTCTCCGTCGTTCTCCGGCAGCACCCCCCCGGCACGCCGCCCTCCTCGGCCCAGCCCCCTCGGCGCCTGAGCGCCGGCCCCGCCCGTCGTCCCCGGAGCGCGGCGCGCGGGGCGGCGGCCCGTAGAGTCGGCGCCGACGCGTGACGCGGAGGCGGACACGCGGGTCGAGCGCGTGGCGCACGGGCGCGGCGCGGTGGCGTGGGACGAGGCGAGGACGGTGGCATGGCACTGCTGACGGCACTTCGGGGCGGTTTCGGCGACGGGGCGGAGGCGCTGCGGATCGACGGCCGGGCCCTCTCCCGGGAGGATCTGCTGGGCGCGGCGACCGCCGTCGCCGACCGGGTGGCCGGCGCCCCGGCGCTCGCGGTGCTCGCCCGGCCCACCGTCGAGACCGTCACCGCCGTGGTCGGCGGCCTGCTGGCGGGCGTCCCGGTGGTGCCGCTGCCGCCCGACTCGGGACCCAAGGAGCGCGAGCACATCCTGCGGGACTCCGGCGCGGCGCTGCTCGCGCACGCCGTCGGGGAGACGCTGCCGCAGGACACCTCGGTGGCGGGGCTGCCGGTCGACCCCGAGCAGCGCTCCGCCACCACCCACGCCGAGCCGGACGCCGCGTCGACCGGCTTCGTGCTCTACACCTCGGGCACCACCGGCGCGCCCAAGGGCGTGGTGATCCGGCGCGAGGCGATCGCCGCCGACCTGGACGCCCTCGCCGCCGCCTGGCAGTGGACCGCCGAGGACACCCTCGTGCACGGCCTGCCGCTGTTCCACGTGCACGGGCTGCTGCTCGGCGTGCTCGGCGCCCTGCGCACCGGCAGCGGCCTGGTGCACACTGGGCGGCCCACCCCGGCGGGGTACGCGGCGGCCGGCGGCAGCCTGTACTTCGGCGTGCCCACCGTCTGGTCCCGGGTGGCGGCGGATCCGGACGCGGCGGCCCGGCTCGCCGCGGCCCGGCTGCTGGTCTCCGGCAGCGCGCCGCTGCCCGTCCCGGTGTTCGAGAAGCTGGCGGCGCTCACCGGGCACGCCCCGATCGAGCGGTACGGGATGACCGAGTCGCTGATCACCGTCAGCACCCGGGCGGACGGCGAGCGGCGCCCCGGCAGCGTCGGGCTGCCGGTGGACGGGGTCCGCACCCGGCTGGTCGGCGAGGACGGCGCGCCGGTGCCCCGGGACGGGGAGAGCGTCGGCGAACTCCAGGTCAGCGGCCCGACGCTGTTCAGCGGTTACCTCAACCGGCCGGACGCGGACGCCGAGGCGTGGACGGCGGACGGCTGGTTCCGCACCGGTGACGTCGCGGTGATCGGGGCGGACGGCTTCCACCGGATCGTCGGCCGCGCCTCGGTGGACCTGATCAAGAGCGGTGGCTACCGGATCGGCGCCGGCGAGGTGGAGGCCGCGCTGCGCGACCACCCGGCGGTCGCCGACGCGGCGGTGGTCGGCGTGCCGGACGAGGACCTCGGACAGGCGATCGTCGCGTACGTCATTCCGGACGGCGCTGTGACGGGGGACCAGCTGACGGCCTTCGTGGCGGAGCGGCTCTCGGTGCACAAGCGGCCGCGCCGGGTCGTCCTGGTGCCCGAACTGCCCAGGAACGCGCTGGGAAAGGTGCTGAAGAAGCAGCTGCTGGCGGAGGCCGGCGGCCGCTGAGGAGGGGGATGCCGGACGCCCCCTCGGATGACGGCCGTTCACCCTGATGCGCCGTCGGTGCTCACCACCGGTGACCCTTCCATTGGCGCACTCCACTGCGCGCAGTGAGCGGACGCGTGCCTAACGTGACACGCAGGCAGGACCGAATCCCCGGACGACACGCCGCGGCTTCCGGTCGCAGGACCGGAAGC
>NZ_JBSHBN010000332.1:0-1949 GCF_053612025.1 Kitasatospora sp. NPDC054768 | reverse complement strand
ACGTTTCGCGCGAGGACGTTTCGCGCGAGGACGTTTCGCGCGAGGACGTTTCGCGCGAGGACGTTTCGCGCGAGGACGTTTCGCGCGAGGACGTTAGAGCCCGCCGTGGCGGGGAAGTCGCCTTGGTGGCCGGGCCGCGGGACGCTCGCCGGTTCCTGCCGCCCCGGGGCCCGGCAGGGGCACGAACGCAGGAGAACAAGGACGGACCCGTGAGATTCCTCGACCGCAGCACCGCCGGACACCAGCTGGCCCGCAGGCTCGCCCCGCTGCTGAGCGGGCGGGCCGGTACCGGGGTGGTGGTTCTCGGGCTCGCCCCCGGCGGGCTGCCGGTGGCGGCGGAGGTCGCCGAGGCCCTGGACGCCCCGCTCGACGCCACGGTGGTCCGGTCACTGGCCGTCCGCGGCCACGACCGCCCGATCGGCGCGATCGCCGACGGCGACGCGCCGCTGGTCGACCGGCACACCCTGAGGAACCTCGGCGTCACCGCGGCCGAGCTGGGCGCGAGCGTCAAGCGGGAGCGGGTGGAGGTCCACCGCCGCGAGGCGCTCTACCGCCCGGGCCGGGACCGGCTGCCGTTGGACGGGCGCACCGTCGTCCTGGTTTCCGACGGCCTGACCAACGCCCTCACCGCCCGGGCGGCCGTCCACGCCCTCACCGCCGACCACCCGGCGCGGCTGATCCTCGCGGCGCCGGTCTGCGACGCCCGGATCGCGGCCGACCTGCGCCGGGACGTGGACGCGGTGGTCTGCCTCCATCTGCCCCGCTACGCGCACGCCGCCGGGCCCTGGTACGGCGAGTTCCACGAGGTCACCGACCGCGAGGCGGCCGTCCTGCTGCAGCGGCGCACCCCGGTCGGCCGCGCCGGTGCCGGCCGGGGCTGAGCCGCGTCCGGCTCCGCGACAAAATCCTTTGCCGGGCAGAGGGTGTACGGACCATCCTCCTGCCATGAACCATCCCCAGCACGTCATCGCCATGGACGGGGCCGTCCTTCGCCGCTTCGACGGCGAGTCGGACCTGTCCGAGTTCTTCGCGGTCATCGAGGAGTCGTTGGAGCACTTGCGGCCCTGGATGCCCTGGGTGGCCGAGCACAGCCGGGCCAAGACCGCCGAGTTCCTCACCGGCCGGGCGGAACTCTGGGCGAGCGGGCAGGACTTCACGTACGCGATCGTTCTCGACGGCGCGATCGTCGGCGCCTGCGGGCTGTTCCGGCGCGAGGACACCCCGGCCGGGGTCCGAGAGATCGGCTACTGGCTGCACCCCGCCGCCACCGGGCGCGGGCTGGCCACCCGGAGCGTGCGGGCCCTGGCCGGTGAGGCCTTCCGTCTCCCCGGGGTGGAGTACGTCGAGATCGTCCACGACCCGGCCAACCGGGCCAGCGGCGCCGTCCCGGCCCGCCTCGGCTTCACCGAGTACCTGCGCCGCCCGGCGGAGGCGCTCGCCCCGGCCGAGACCGGGGAGGAACTGGTCTGGCGGCTGCCCCGGGAGCAGGCCCCGGCCCGGTGAGCCCGGCGGTCCGCAGCCAGGGGGGAGAGCATGCGGACCGCCGGGTGCGTCGGCCGGGTCGCAACGATCCGGCCGACGCGTCGGGAGCGGACGCGGTCGGAGCCTTCCGGCTCCGCGCGCAGTGCCCCATCTCGAACTCCGCGGTTCCGCCGTGGACCTCACCCACGGCATCGCGCGTTCACTCCCGTGCCCAGGAGACCCTCCCTGTCCACGCCGATAACACTTTCTTCCGATCGCTTCCCCAGGACATTCAGTTGACGGTTCATCACCTCGACCGAGGCACGCCATGGCCGGCACCTCACCGGGCCCTCACCGGGCCCGCCGGGCAGGAACCGCACGGCAACCGCCGAACGGCCGTACCCCCGGGACCCACCCCCGGGCGGGCGGGCGCCGCCCCCCCCCCCGGGAGAAAGTTACCAACAGGCCCACGCAGGTTTAAAAAAAAA
>NZ_JBSHBN010000331.1:0-1995 GCF_053612025.1 Kitasatospora sp. NPDC054768 | reverse complement strand
CCTGGTGGCTGCACCGGGCCCGGCACCTGCGGCGGCTGCCGAGCGCCGAGCGCCGGGTGCGGGTGCTGATGGACTGGGTGCTCGGCGGGATGTTCTCCCGGGAGGTGGTCTCGCTGGGCGCGATGGAGCACCCGCGTTCGGCTTTCGAGGGAGGGTTCGGCCCGAGGTCCGACCGGCCGTCCGACGGCGGACCGGATGCCGCCCGGTGACCCCACCGGTCGACCCGGGCCGGCGGCGGGCCGAACGACGGGCCGGAGGGTGGATCGGAGGGCGGAACGGACGGCCACGCCGGGCGCGCGACTTCCGGAACCGGGCCTCCGCCTGACAGGATCAGCCCGACCTGGTCATTACCCCGTGTGCTGCTGCGCACACAAAAAGTGATGATATGCCTGGAAAACGAGGAAGCGGCCGTCGTTTGAACCTCATGCGCTGGAGCGCCCGGCTGGCCGGAGTCCCCTGGCGTGCCCTCCCGCCCCACGGGACCGGCACCGAGGACGGAGCCCCCTGCCCCGACGGCGTCGTCGTACCCGGCCCCCGCGACCCGAGCAGCCCCGCCGCCACCGCCGAACTGCTCGACCCGCACAAGCCGCAGAACCTGCGCGAGGTCCTCAACCGCATCCCCGCCCCGGTCGCCGTCACCTACGGCCCGCTCCACCAGCTCGGCTACGCCAATCGGGCCTACCGCGAACTCTTCGGCGAACGCCCCACCGGCCTGCCCGCCGCCGAGGCCCTCCCCGAGCTCGCCACCATGGGCGTCCTGCCCCTGATGGACCAGGTCATCCGCGGCGGCCGCCCGCGCAGCGTCAAGGCCCGCTGCATCCTCGGCCTCACCGGCAACCGCTACTACAACGTCTCCTGCGTCCCGCTCGGCACCGGGGAGAACGGCGACGCCCCCACCGAGGGGCCGCCCGCAGGAGTGCTGATCTTCGCCGCCGAGGTCACCGACCAGGTCCTCGCCGCCGCCCGCCTGCGCGAAGCCGAACGACGCCAGCGCGAGGCCGCCGTCACCCTCCAGCGCAGCCTGCTCCCGCAGAAGCTCGACCAGCCGGCCGGCCTGCGGGTCGCCGCCACCTACCAGCCGGGCGGCGCCGAGGCCGCGGTCGGCGGCGACTGGTACGACGTGATCGCCATCGACGGCGGGCGCACGGCACTCGTCATTGGCGACGTCATGGGCCGCGGTCTGCGCGCCGCCGCCGTCATGGGCCAGCTGCGTACGGCCGTCCGCGCCTACGCCCGCCTCGACCTGCCCCCGCACGAGGTGATGCGCCTGCTCGACGGCCTCGCCATGGAGATCGACGCCAACCAGATCGCCACCTGCACCTACGCCGTCTGGGACCCGCGGCGCCGCACCCTCTCCTACGCCTCCGCCGGACACCTCCCCGTACTCCTGCGCTGCCCGGACGGCACCATCCTGCGCAGCGAGGAACAGAACGGCCCGCCGCTCGGCACCGGCGGCGGCCTGCACGTCTCCCACACCCTGCGCCTGCTCCCCGGTACGACCGGCGTCCTCTATACCGACGGACTGGTCGAGCGCCGGGACGAGGACATCGACCAGGGCCTCGACCTCCTGGCCCGCACCCTGGCCGGAGCCATGGGCGCCCCCGAGGTGATCTGCGCCCGGCTGCTGCGGGCGATGGGCGTGACCTCCGAGCACGACGACGACGTCGCCGTCCTGGCCTTCCAGCTGCCGGCGGAGGAGGAGGCCGAGAAACCGGTTGCGCCGGTTGACTCGGCGAGGCCGGAGGTCTAGTGTTCTTCGAGCTGCCTGGCAGGGAGCACCGGACACGCGTCAGCGCGGACGGTCCCGGGGCAGCCAATCCTCTGAAACACCACTTCCCGGTTCGGGCCGGGTCGCTTCGTCGTTTTCACGTTGCGGCCTGGTGCTTATTCGGCGTGCGCATTTTATTGGGTTGCGGTCGGATTCGCTTTTCGGAGCGGGGATCGGCTAGAGTTTGAAACGTCGGACGGGGCGTCAAACCCCGGAAGACACCGGCG
>NZ_JBSHBN010000330.1:0-2043 GCF_053612025.1 Kitasatospora sp. NPDC054768 | reverse complement strand
GGGGCGGGGGGGGGGGGCCCCCCCCCGCGCCCCCCCCCCCGCCACCCTCCGCCCCTGGTCGGCGCGTTCGGCGGTGCGGCTATCGTGCACAGGTGCACGAGGCGGCCCGGGACCCCGGGCAGGGCACGTGAGGGGAGCTCCAGGTGATCGGACGGGCGCTGAACGGGCGTTACGAACTCGTCGACTTGCTCGGCGTCGGCGGCATGGCCACCGTCTGGCGCGGGACGGACCGGGTGCTGGGCCGTCAGGTGGCCGTCAAGGTCCTCAACGGCGGACTCGCCGACGACCCCCGCTTCGCCGAGCGCTTCAGCCGCGAGGCGCAGCACGCGGCCATGCTGGCGCACCCGAGGATCGTCATGGTCTTCGACTCGGGCGTGGACCAGGGCACCCCGTTCATCGTCATGGAGCTGGTCAACGGCCGTTCGCTGGCCGCCCTGCTGGCGGAGCAGCAGGCGCTGCCGGTGGAGCGCGCCGTGGGCATCGCGGCGGCGGTCTGCGAGGCGCTGTCGGTCGCGCACGCGGCCGGGCTGGTGCACCGGGACATCAAGCCCGGGAACATCATGATCACCGATGACGGCGGGGTGAAGGTCGTCGACTTCGGCATCGCCAGGGCCGGTTCCTCCAGCAACCTGACCCAGACCGCGAGCGTGCTCGGCACGGCCGCCTACCTCTCGCCCGAACAGGCCACCGCCTCGGAACTGGACGGGCGGACGGACCTGTACGCGGTCGGCTGCGTGCTGACCGAGATGCTCACCGGCGCGACCCCGTTCACCGCCGAAACCCCGGTGGCGATCGCCTTCAAGCACGTCAGCGAGCAGCCGCTGCCGCCGTCCGCCCGCCGCCAGGGCCTGCCGCCCGCGCTGGACGCGGCGGTGCTGCGGCTGCTGGCCAAGAACCCGGTCGACCGCCCGGCCGACGCGGCCACCGCCCGGGCCGAACTCCTCGGCACCGTACCAGGGCTGATGGTCGCCGACCCGACGGCGGAGCTGCTCGCGAACGCGGGCGGGGCCGCCACCCAGCTGCTGCCGCCGGTGCCGCACTTCCCGGCGCCGAACCAGCAGCACACCACGGTGCTGCCGCCCCAGCCGCCGGCCGCCACCTCGGTGATGGCGCCGATACCCGCCCCGGCGGCTCCCGCCTACGTCCCGGTCCCAAGGCCCGGGCCCGGGAACGCGCCCGCGCCTGCCCGCAGCCGGCGGAAGCCGCTGGTGTTCGGGGCGTTGGGCGTGGCGGGCCTGGCCGGCGTCACCGCGCTCGCCCTCACCGCCTTCGACGAGCCGGCCGGCAACGCGGCCGCCGCCAAGCCCGCCGCGGCCACCGCCCCGTCCACCGCCCCGGTCACGACGCCCACCCCGAAGGCCTCCGCGGGCTCGGCGGCGCCCACCACCAGCTCGGCGGCGCCGTCCGCACCCCCGGCCCCCACCCAGGCCGTCCCGCGCAACCAGCCGGCAGCGCTGCAGATCCAGGCCTTCCGCCAGGCCGTCGCCCAGGCCCAGGTCGGCAGGGAGCGGGACAAGCAGACCGACCTGTTGAGGATCCTCGACACCACTGCCGCGCGCCTCAACGAGGGCAACCCGGACGACGCCGCGCAGGAGCTCAAGAACGCCCAGAAGGTGGTCAAGGACATGGGCAAGAAGCACGCCATCGACGTCCCGACGTACGCCAACTGGAACACCCGCCTCTCGGCCCTGTTCGCCACCCTGCACACCGCCGTCGACCTCCAGGACGACTGACGGGCCCGGCCGCCTGTCACCGGCTACCGGCTACCGGCTCCGGCCGTCGGCTACCGGCTTCGCGGAGGCGGATTCGCGTCCTTCGCCGCGGGTGAGGGTTCCATCCTGAGTGCACAGCACTGTCCACAGCCTGTGGACAGTGCTGTGGGCCGGCCACACCGACCACACCGACCGCACCGACCACGGCGGCCCCGGCATCCGAAGGCACGGGAAGTCGGCCCGGCCGACTTCCCGTGCAGCGGAGGCCCCCCCCACCCGCCGGAGCGACCCGCCGGTCCAAAGCCCCGCCCACCCCATCGAGCCGAAGGCC
>NZ_JBSHBN010000329.1:0-2053 GCF_053612025.1 Kitasatospora sp. NPDC054768 | reverse complement strand
GTGCCGCCCCTCGGCGTTTCCTCAGTCCGACCCGTCCAGCAGCCCCGACAGCACCGCCGCCGTCGCCGTCAGCAGGTCCTCCGCGACCGCGCCGCCCGCCGCCGTCCGGGCCAGCAGTCCCTCCCGCGCCGCCAGGACCACCGTCGCGGCCTGGTCGGCGCTCGCGCCCGGGGGTACCAGCTCCGGCAGCGCCCGCTCCAGGACCTCGGCCAGCGCCCGCGCGACCGCCCGGTCGTGCGCGGCGACCTGCTCGGCCAGTGCCGCCGTCCGGGCCGCGACCAGCCGGAACTCCAGGAACAGCAGGATCCACCCGGACTCCGTCGGCTCGACCCGCAGCAGCGCCTCGACCAGCCGCTGCGCCCGCTCCCGGGGCGCCAGCGCCTCGCAGGCGGCGGCCAGTTCGGCCAGTTCGGCCATCCGCTGAGCGGCCTGGTCGTCGAAGAGCGCCAGCAGCAGCTCCTCCTTGCCGCCGAAGTTCGAGTAGAAGGCGCCGCGGGTGTAGCCGGCGGCGGCGCAGACGTCCTCGATGCTCGTCCGGGCGAAGCCGACGGAGAGGAACAGCTCGCGCGCGGCGGCGAGCAGCCGGGCCCGGGTGTGGATGCGGCGTCTGGGTGGTCGGGGGGCGGTATCGGCGGGGGGCGGGTTCACAGCAGCACGATACATGGTGTATTCAGTACGAGTCGTATTCAATACGAGCCGTACTGAAACGAGGGCCATCATCGTGAGCGAGCGAAGCGAACGAACCGCCAAGAAGTGCGCGTGGGCGAGTGCCCCCGCCGAGCGCGGCGAGGTGGGCGCATGAGCCGCCTGCTGATCACCAACGCCCACCTGCTCCACCCCGAGGACGGCACCCGCACCGACCTCGGCTGGCTGGAGACCGCCGACGGCCGGATCGCCGCCACCGGCACCGGCCGCCCGCCCGCCGCCGCCGAGGACGTCCGGGTCCTCGACGCGGCCGGCGGCACCGTCCTGCCCGGCCTGATCGACGCCCACGTCCACCTGCTGGTCACCTCGCTCGACCTGCACGACTTCACCAACTGGACCCCCGGCTACGCCACCGTGCGCGCCCTCGCCGAGGCCGAGCGCATGCTGCGCCGCGGCTTCACCACCGTCCGCGACGTCGGCGGCGCCGACCACGGGATGGCCCGGGCCCTCGCGGAGGGCCTGGTCCCCGGCCCGCGGCTGCTGCACGGCGGCAAGGCGCTCTCCCAGACCGGCGGCCACGGCGACCTGCGCCCGCTCGGCGACGACGCCCTGCCCTGCTGCGAGTCCCGCCCGCACTTCGGCCGGATCGCCGACGGCGTGGACGCGGTGCGGACCGCCGCCCGGGACGAGTTCCGCAAGGGCGCCCGCCACCTCAAGGTGCTGCTCTCCGGCGGCGTCGCCTCCCCGCACGACGAGATCGGCGCCGTCCAGTACAGCGAGGAGGAGATCCGCGCGGCCGTCGAGGAGGCCGAGAACCACAACCGGTACGTCACCGTGCACGCCTACCACCCGCGGGCGATCGACCGCGCCCTGCGGGCCGGCGTGCGCTGCGTCGAGCACGGGAACCTGCTGGACGACGGCACGGTCGCCCTGCTGCTGGAGAAGGACGCCTTCCTGGTGCCCACCCTGGTCGCCTACGAGCAGACCGCCCGGGCCGGCGCCGCCTCCGGCCTGCCGCCCGCCTCCCTGGGCAAGCTCGCCGAGGTCCGCGACCGGGGCCTGGAGGCGCTGGAGCGCGCCCACCGCGCGGGCGTCAACCTCGTCTACGGCAGCGACCTGCTCGGCCCGCTGCACCCGGCCCAGCTGGAGGAGTTCACCCTGCGCGCCCAGGTCCAGCCGGTCGCGGACGTGCTGCGCTCGGCGACCACCACGGCGGCCCGGCTGCTCGGCCTGGCGGGGGAGATCGGCACCCTCGCCCCGGGCGCCCACGCCGACCTGCTCGTCCTGGACGGCGACCCGCTCGCCGACCTCGCCGTGCTCACCCGCCCCGACCTCCACCCGAAGCGGGTGGTCAAGGCCGGCGTCCCGGTCTGACGGCGAAACGGCGGGCGGGCGCCCGGGGAAACCC
>NZ_JBSHBN010000328.1:0-2262 GCF_053612025.1 Kitasatospora sp. NPDC054768 | reverse complement strand
ACACCGGAGACGACCAGCTCTTCTACCCCCAGGCCTACAACAGCGTCAGCACCGCCCTCAACCAGACCACCACCACCGCCACCCTCTACGACGGCGCACCCGACGACCACTTCTGCCTCTACGAAGGACCCGCACAAACCGGCAGGCAATGGGTGTTCAAGGACACCGAAGCCCTCACCCACCTCGACAACCCCACCATCAACGCCGCCAACGCGATCTCCTCCGTCGACAACAAGACCATTTACACCCTGGAACTCTTCCAGAACGCCGACGGCACCGGCACCAGCCAACTCATCTACCCCCAAAACCAGGTCGACATCACCACCCCCGGCCTCGACAACACCGCGACCAGCGTCAACCTCTACCACACCCCACCCCCGAACTACTTCGCCCTCTATTCAGACTTCAACCAGAGTGGAATGCAGTGGGTGTTCAAGGACACCGAAGGCCTCACCGATATCACATCCACGAGTCTTTA
Organism: Kitasatospora sp. NPDC054768; assembly: GCF_053612025.1. Lineage (NCBI taxonomy): Bacteria > Bacillati > Actinomycetota > Actinomycetes > Kitasatosporales > Streptomycetaceae > Kitasatospora > Kitasatospora sp. NPDC054768. The sequence goes on along the minus strand of NZ_JBSHBN010000328.1, from coordinate 1,784 downwards.
CATCGGTGCCGCCTTACTGATCTCCTCGGTCTGCAATCGAACCAGCTACACCATCGAACTCTTTTCTGTCAAGGACGGCAGCGGCCTCAGCCAACTCGTCTACCCCGGCACCGCTGTCGACATCACCGCTCCCGGCCTCGACAACAATGTCAAGTCCTTCAACGTCTACCATGCCCCGCCTAACAACTACTTCTGCCTCTACGAAAATACGTTCTGCACCGGCAGGCAGTGGGTATTCCGGGCGCTCACGACCGACCCCGCCGGCGTCATCGCCATCACCGACACAGCCCTCTATGGTGACGCCTCCAGCGTGATCTCGTCCGTCAGCAACCAGACCTGGTACACCATCGAACTGTTCTCGAACAACGACGGCACCGGCACCAGTCAGCTTGTCTACCCCGACACCACTGTCAACGTCTACGCCCTCGGCCTCGAGAACCGCGTCACATCCGTCAACGTCTACCATGGTCCGCCCGCCAACTACTTCTGCTTCTTCGAGCACACTACTGGACTCGCCAGACAGTGGCTGTTCAAGGACACCGCCGGCCTCACAAGCTTCACCAATACCGCCGTTTTCCATGACCTCTCAAGCGTGATCTCCAGGTGCTCAAATCAGACAAAGTACACCCTGGAGATGTTCCAGAACGCCAACGGCACCGGCACCAGTCAGCTCGTCTACCCCGGCACCAACGTCAACGTCACTACCCCCGGCCTCGAGGACCACGTCACATCCGCCAACGTCTACCACGGCCCGCCCGCCAACTACTTCTGCCTCTACGAGGACCCCGACCAAGGCGGAACGCAGTGGGTTTTCAACGACGCCGCCGGCCTCACCGACCTCACCTCGGCAAACCTCGGCAGGCCCTCCCAGGTTGCCTCCTCCATCAAAAACCTGACCAAATACACCCTGGAACTCTTCCAATGGAGCGGCGGCACCGGAACCAGCCAACTCGTCTACCCCAGCACCACCACCAACTACATCGCCGCACTCGACAACGCCGTGAACGGCGTCAAGCTGTACCACGGCCCACCCAACAACTACTTCTGCCTCTACGAAGGCGACCCCGACGACCCCCGGTACAGGCAGTGGGTATTCAAGGACACCGCCGTCCTCACCGACCTCACCGACACCGCACTTTTCGCCGACGCCTCCCGGCAGCTTTCCAGCGCCCGCAACCTGACCCTCTACACCCTGGAACTGTTCCAGAACCACGACGGCACCGGCCTCAGCCAACTCATCTACCCCGGCACCGACAACATCTTCGGCCGCCAGACCCCCGCACTCAACGACCAGGTCAAATCCGTCCGAGTCCACAACGGCCCACCCACCAACTACTTCGCCCTCTACGAAGCCGCCAACCTCAACGCCCCTCCCGATCAGAACTACCGGCAGTGGGTGTTCAAGGACACCGACGGCCTTATTGACATCACTGGGGCCTATTACGGCACCGGCACCAATAAAGGCATCTCCTCTGTCAGCAACCAGACCATTTACACCCTGGAATTGTTCCAGAACAGCAACGGCTCCGGAACCAGTCTACTTGTCTACCCCAGCACTACCGTGAATAATGTCGGCGCCGCCCTCAATGACCGAATTGCATCCGTCTATCTCTATCGCAATCCGCGGCCCGGCTATTTCTCTCTGTATGAACAAAGAATTCCAAACCAGAACACCATGAGGCAGTGGACATTCAAGGACACCGCCGTCCTCACTGACCTCACCAACACCACCCTGTACGGCGATATCGCACTCAGGATCTCCACCGTCAACAATCAGACTAATT
>NZ_JBSHBN010000327.1:0-2417 GCF_053612025.1 Kitasatospora sp. NPDC054768 | reverse complement strand
GTTGGGGGGGTTTTTTTTTTTTTTTTGTCGTGGGGGGGGGGGGGGGGGGGGGGGGGGGGGGGGGGGGGGGTTTCTGTTGGGGCCCCCGGGGGGGCGGGCGGCGTTGCGGGGGGCCCGCCCCGCTCCTGGTGTCGGTGGTCGGTCCTGCGGTGATGCGGGCTCCTTCTTCTCCCGGCGGCCGGCCGGGGTCGGTGTGCCTCGGAGGTGTACGAGCTACAGGTGGGCGAGCTTGTAGAGCACGGGCGCGGCCTCCCTGAGGACGGCCCATTCCTCCTCGTCGAGCCCCTGGGCGAGCTCGGCGAGCCAGACGTTCCGGCGTCGACGACTCTCCGCGAGGATCGTCTCGGCCTGCTCGGTGCTGCTGACGACCACCTGGCGGCGGTCCTCGGGGTGCGGTTCGCGCCGCACCAGCCCCTTCTCCTCCAGCATCGCGACGATCCTGGTCATCGAAGGAGGCTGCACGTGCTCCTTCCGGGCGAGCTCACCCGGCGTCGCCTTTCCGCACCGGGCGAGGGTGCCCAGCACTCCCATCTCGGTGGGGCTCAGCGACTCCTCCACCCGCTGGTGTTTGAGTCGTCGGGAGAGGCGCATCGTGGACGATCGCAGCTGACTGATCGCTGCGAGGTCCTGCTCGGACATCTCGGGCATCTCTTTAGCCTACGTCATTACTCTCGCTAAGGAAAATGAGATCCGCCGCCGTGCCGGAGGGTCACCGCGGTGCCATATTGGTCATGGGCCTCAGCTCTCTCCCAGAAGGGCCGACCTGCCATGTCCGACCTCGCCACCGAGCAGTCCGAGCGGTCCCAGCGGTCCGAACAGTCGCAGCCGTCCGAACGGTCCGCGCGCACCGGGCCCGGCGACACCGGCTTCGCCCGGCTCGCCATGGTCACCATCGACTGCGCCGACCCGGTCGCGCTGGCCTCGTTCTACGGCGAGCTGCTGGGCTGGGAGACCAGGCACGCGGACGAGCGCTTCGCGATCCTGGACAACCCCGAGGGCGGCAGCCCGCTGGGCTTCGGCCGGGTGACCGGCTACCGGCCGGAACCGTGGACGGAACCGGACGGCAGCAAGCACTTCCACCTCGACTTCTACGTCGACGACCTGGACGAGGCCACCGCGAAGGCCCTCGCGCTCGGCGCCACCGAACCCGCCTACCAGCACGGCCGCACCCTGCGGGTGCTGATCGACCCGGCCGGCCACCCGTTCGGGCTAGCCCCCCTGGAGTGAGCGCCGACGGCGGACCGCAGCCACCAGGAGGCGGTGCGCAGGCAGTGTCAGGGGTTGGTGCCGGGATCATGCAGGCCGCGTAAAGGCCCATCCTGACCTGGGACTTCACGAAAAGCACGAACATTGTGCGACCGCCGGGCAGTGGTTACTCTCCCCGATTGTCAGGGGCACCACATGCCAGGCTCCTCCCCTGCGGGAGCACGTTCCCGCTCCGGTGCCCGCTGCCGCGCGCCTTCCCCGGCCAGTCGCGTCCGCCCGCGCCCCGGTGCCCTCAACCCTCGTCCAGGGAGCTCCATTGGGTGAGATCCACCATGCCGACCACGGCTGGGTGACACCGGCGGTCTCGTACTTCGTCGCCTGCGTCGGCGCCTTCGTCGCCCTGCGCAGCGCCCGCTGGGCACTCGTCTCCCGGGGCCGCACCCGGGCCGTCTGGCTGCTGTTCGCCTCGACCTCGCTCGGGGCCGGGATCTGGTCCATGCACTTCATCGCGATGCTCGGCTTCTCCGTGACCGGCGTCGAGATCGGTTACCGGCCCGGCCTGACCGTGCTCAGCCTGCTGGTCGCCGTCGCCGTGGTCGGCGTCGGGCTCTTCACCGTCGGCTACTGGCGGCGCCGCGTCCTGGCGCTGCTGGTCGGCGGGCTGACCACCGGTCTGGGGGTCGCCGCCATGCACTACCTGGGCATGGCCGCGATGGTCCTGCCCGGCACGCTCGGCTACGACCGGCCCACCGTGGCCGCCTCGGTGGCCATCGCCGTGGTCGCGGCCACGGCCGCGCTCTGGGCCGCGCTCAACATCCGGGGCACGCTCGCCGTGCTGGCGGCGGCGCCGGTGATGGGCGTGGCGGTCTGCGCGATGCACTACACCGGCATGGCGGCACTCTCCGTCCAGCTGGACTTCTCGCGCTCCACCGAGGCCGGCGTGATGGCGCTCCAGTTCATCTTCCCGCTCGGGGTCGGGCTGGGCTGCTACGTGTTCTTCGGCTCGCTGGCCTTCGCGGTCTCGCCGAGCCGGTCCGACTCCCAGCCCCTGCTGGCCGGTCCGGCCGCCCCGCTGCCTCCGCGGCCCCAGCGCGCCTCCGGGACCGCGCGGGCCGCGGGGGCCGCGCGCACCCCGGGCGACCAGGGCAGCCCGCTGCTCCCGCAGCGGCGGCCGCTGGGCGGGGCCGCCCGGCGCTGAGGCCGGGCACGGG
>NZ_JBSHBN010000326.1:0-2489 GCF_053612025.1 Kitasatospora sp. NPDC054768 | reverse complement strand
TCTACCACACCCCACCCCCGAACTACTTCGCCCTCTATTCAGACTTCAACCAGAGTGGAATGCAGTGGGTGTTCAAGGACACCGAAGGCCTCACCCGCCTCGATGACCCCGTCACAAACGCCGCGGGCGCCATCTCCAGCGCCAGCAACCAAACCCAATACACCATCGAGCTATTCCAGAACAACAACGGCACCGGCGCCAGCCAACTCGTCTACCCCACCATCACCACCGACATTACCACCACCGGCCTCGAGGATCACATCACCTCTGTCAACCTCTATCATGGCCCGCCCGCCAACTACTTCTGCCTCTACCAAGGCAGTTGGAGTGGCACGCAATGGGTCTTCAAGGACACCGCAGGGCTTACCAACCTCACCGATCTACAGTATGGCGGCGCCTCCAGCGCGATCACCTTCAACAACCGGACCCAGTACACCCTGGAATTGTTCCAGAACACCGACGGCACCGGCACCAGCCAACTCGCCTACCCCATCGCCAAGAACCTTATGGCCACCCCCGGCCTGCAAGGAAACCTCAAGTCCGTTAACGTCTACCACGGACCACCCAACAATTACTTCGCCCTCTACGAAAATCAGTTCAACACCGGCAGGCAATGGGTACTCAAAGACACCGCAGGCCTCATCAACCTCGCCGGCTCACAGTACGGCGACGCATCCAGCGTGATCTCCTCCGCCAGCAACCAGACCATATACACCCTGGAACTCTTCCAGAACACCGACGGCACAGGCACCAGCCAACTCGTCTACCCCAACACCACCGTCAACACCGACGCAATCGCCGACAGAATCACTTCCGTCAACGTCTACCACGGACCACCCACCAACTACTTCTGCCTCTACCAGGAATGGTACGAGTACGGGCGGCAATGGGTATTCAAGGACACCGCTGGTCTCACCAACTTCACCAACACCGCCGTCTTCGGTGACCTCTCCCACGTGATCTCCTGCGTCAAAAATCAGACCCAATACACACTGGAAATCTTCCGGAACAGCAACGGCACGGGCACCAGCCAACTCATCTACCCCACCACCACCATCAACGTCGCCTCAGCCCTCAACGAGGTCGTCACCTCCGTTAATGTCTACCACGGACCACCCAACAACTACTTCTGCCTCTACGAAGCCAACGCCCAGGGCATGAGGCAATGGGCCTTCAAGGACACCGCAGGCCTCACCGACCTCACCAACACAGGTATTTTCAACAACGCCTCCAGCGTAATCTCCTCCGTCAACAACCTAACCCTGTACACCCTGGAACTGTTCCAAAACGCCAACGGCTCCGGCACCAGCCAACTCGTCTACCCCAACACCACTCCCAACGTCACCACATCCGGCCTCAACGACACCGTCAAATCCGTCAACCTCTACCACGGACCACCCAACAACTACTTCTGCCTCTACCAAGACAACGTCAGCGATTCCAGCAGGCAATGGGTATTCAGAAGCAACCCCGGCCACATCGACCTCACCAACACCGCCGTCTACGGCACCGCCGCAAGCGTTCTCTCCGCAGCCCTCAACAAGAGCCCAAACCCCATCGAACTATTCGACCAGGCCAGCCAAAACGGGAACATTCAACTCGTCCCTCCAAGTTCACAAGTGGATGGATTCATCAATAATCTCAACGATAAAATCAAATCATTCACCGTATATCAACCAAGCGGCTTCCCGACGCCCTGCATGCTTGTCGCCAAACATAGCGGTAAATGCATCGACGTCCAGCAGTTTTCCACGACTCCCAATACCACGGTCTGGCAGTATCAAGTCAACAACACCGCCAATCAGCAATGGATCATTGTAAACTCTGGCGGTGGCGTCTATCGAATCTATAGCGTCAATTCACTACTCTGCCTAGGGCCCCAGAACGGCGCAGGCGGGAGCAGCGTGCCGATCGCCCAACTAACACCGACAACCGCCGGCTACCTGTATTGGCACGTAGTAGACCAAGGGGGAGGCTACTACCGGCTTTGGAACTACGACAATGGTTACTCGATTGACGTCTCCGGCTCATCCACCGCCAACCAGGCCGCCATCATTCAATACGGAAACACCGGGGGGGACAATCAGCGATTTAGCATGAGGGCCACCACAGCGGCTGCCAAAAATACTGGCGCCGCCCAAAATGGCACTGATCCAAACTCGGATAGGGAAGATAACTCCAAAGAAAACACTGAACTTGGAGGATCACTTCCCCGAGGTTACAGGGCTGAAAGTTAGCCGTAGGGCGGGCGGAAGGCGAGAGGAGGCACTGTCTCATCAAAAGACGGGAAGCTGCTACTGAAACTGTCAAGTGATCTGATTACAGATCTATCGGAAGGGCAATGCATAATGGGGATTCCAGTGCCTCCAATTGATCCGCGCGGCATGGAGGATCTAGCCTCCGCGTTTCACGTCGGGCTGGGACCGGATCGTGGGCGGGAATGCGAAAGTGCCTTCTGAACTGGGACGATGAGGCTTGTCTAAGGTCTC
>NZ_JBSHBN010000325.1:0-2509 GCF_053612025.1 Kitasatospora sp. NPDC054768 | reverse complement strand
CCTTGAAGCCCTTGCCCGCGAGGTAGTTGAGCAGTGCCACGTCCTGGGTGTTGCCCAGCTGCGGGGTGGCGATCTTCTTGCCCTTGAGGTCGTCCAGCGAGGAGACCTTCTCGGGGTTGACGACGAGTTTGACGCCGCCGGAGGCGGAGCCGCCGATGATCTTCAGGGACTGGCCGTCGGACTTGGTGTAGCCGTTGATCGCGGGGGAGGGGCCGATCCAGCCGATGTCGATGGAGCCGGCGTTGAGCGCCTCGATCTCGGCGGGTCCGGCGTTGAAGACCTGGGTCTTGATCTGGGTGGCGCCCAGCTCCTTCTGGAACAGCCCCTCCTGGAGGCCGACCAGCGGGGTGCCGTGGGTGAGGTTGGAGAAGTAGCCGATCTTCACCGTGTCCGCGGACAGCTTGGCGCCGGTGGCCGAACCGGCCGCGGTGGCGGCGGTGTTGGCCTTGTCATCGGCCTTGGAGCCGTAGCTGCAGGCGGACAGCAGGGCGGCGGCGGTCAGACCGGCGACGGCGGTCGCGGCGGTGCGTCTGATCCGGCCGGCGTTCGGGCGAAGGCGGGTATGCGAAGGCGTCGGGTTCGGTGCCATGGTGGAGTCCTGTTCACGGACGGACCGTCAGAAAGCGGTCCGGGACGGACGATCGGAAGGTGGCGCTGCGGCAGCGGGGTGCCGGGGCAAGCCGGGCGGCTGTGGGGGAAGAACAGCCCGGTGACAGGGCGTTCTCAGCCCTGTCGGCCCGCACATCGCGTCAGGCCGCCCTGGCCGCTGCCGAGGACGCCGCTGCCGATGCGGCCGCCTTCCTTGTCCATGCCCGAGAAGGCCTCGCTGGGCATCAGACCCAGTCCTCCTCTGTGGTGTCCGTGGCGCGTACGGTGTCGAAGGCTTCGCCGGCCATGCCGGCGGTGAGGGTGGTGCCGTCCGCCGGGTCGATGAGCAGGAACGAGCCGGTGCGGCGGTTGGTGGTGTAGGCGTCGAGCGCCAGTGGTTCGGCGGTGCGCAGGAGCACGTGGCCGATGTCGTTGACGTTCAACCCGTCGGCGCCGGAGCGCTGTTCGAGAGTGTCGATGTCGATGCGGTAGGTGATCGCCTTGACCAGCGCGCGCACCGTGCGGGTGGTGTGCTTGAGGAGGACCTTGTCGCCGGCGCGCAGCGGCCGTTCGTTGAGGTGGCTGACGGTGGCTTCGATGTCCTTGGTGGGCGTGGGGGCGGCTCCCGCGGCGATGAGGTCGCCGCGGGAGATGTCGAGGTCGTCGGCGAGGCGGACGGTCACCGACTGCGGCGTCCAGGCGATGTCCGTCGGGCGGCCGAGGGCGTCGATGGCGGCGACGGTGGTGGTGTGGCCCGACGGGAGCACGGTGACCTCGTCGCCGACGCGCAGGACGCCGGAGGCCAACTGGCCGGCGTAGCCGCGGTAGTCGGGGTGTTCGTCGGTCTGGGGGCGGATGACGTACTGGACGGGGAAGCGGGCGGGTTCGGCGCTCGGGTCGCTGCCGACGGGGACCGTCTCCAGGTGCTCCAGCAGCGTGGGGCCGCCGTACCAGTCCATGTGGGCGGACGGTTCGACGACGTTGTCCCCGGCGAGCGCGGAGATGGGGACGGCGAGGACGTCGGTGACGCCGAGGGAGGCGGCGTAGGCGGTGAACTCGGCGGCGATCCGTGCGAAGACGGGTTCGGCGTAGTCGACGAGGTCCATCTTGTTGACGGCCAGGACCACGTGCGGCACCCGCAGGAGGGCGGCGACGGCGGCGTGGCGGCGGGTCTGTTCGACGACGCCGTTGCGGGCGTCGACGAGGACGACGGCGAGTTCGGCGGTGGAGGCGCCGGTGACCATGTTGCGGGTGTACTGCACGTGGCCGGGGGTGTCGGCGAGGATGAAGCGGCGTCGGGGGGTGGCGAAGTAGCGGTAGGCGACGTCGATGGTGATGCCCTGTTCGCGTTCGGCGCGCAGGCCGTCGGTGAGCAGGGCGAGGTCGGGCGTGTCCTTGCCGCGGCTGCGGGAGGCGTGCTCGACGGCCTCCAGCTGGTCGGCGAGGACGGACTTGGAGTCGTGCAGCAGCCGTCCGACGAGGGTGGACTTGCCGTCGTCGACGGAGCCGGCGGTGGCGAAACGCAGCAGCGAGGTCGCGGCGGCGGTGTGCTGGGCGCTGGTGGCTTCCGGGGTGGTGGTGCTCATGTCTAGAAGTACCCTTCGCGCTTGCGGTCTTCCATCGCGGCCTCGGACATCTTGTCGTCGGCGCGGGTGGCGCCGCGCTCGGTGAGGCGGGAGGCGGCGATCTCGGCGATGACGGCCTCGATGGTGGTGGCGTCGGAGTCGACGGCGCCGGTGCAGGACATGTCGCCGACGGTGCGGTAGCGGACCAGGCGCCGCTCCACGGGCTCGTCCTCCCGGGGGCCGCCCCAGTCGCCGGCGGTCAGCCACATGCCGGAGCGGGCGAAGACGTCCCGCTCGTGGGCGTAGTAGATCTCCGGCAGCTCGATGCCCTCGCGCTCGATGTACTGCCAGACGTC
>NZ_JBSHBN010000324.1:0-2764 GCF_053612025.1 Kitasatospora sp. NPDC054768 | reverse complement strand
TCCCGGGTGGGGGCGCCCCTCTCGCTGTTCCCGCTTCCGCCGTTCCCGGCTACTCGCCGGAGAGCACCTGCTGCGCCGCGGCCCGCGCCTCCTCGGCGCTGTCCGCGGCCCGGGCCGCCTCGGCCGCCCGGCGGCACTGCGCCAGCGTGTACTTGGCGAGCGTGGTCCGCACGTAGGGGATCGAGGCCGCGCCCATCGACAGGCTGGTGACACCCAGACCGGTCAGCACCACGGCCAGCAGCGGGTCGGAGGCGGCCTCGCCGCAGACGCCGCAGCTCTTGCCGGCCGCCCGCGCGGCGTCGGCCGCCGCGGCGACCAGGTCCAGCAGGGCCGGCTGCCACGGGTCCTGGAGCCGGGCCAGCGCACCGACCTGGCGGTCGGCCGCGAAGGTGTACTGCGCGAGGTCGTTGGTCCCCAGCGACAGGAACTCGACCTCCTGGAGGATCGCCCTGGCGCGCAGCGCGGCCGACGGGATCTCCACCATCGCGCCGAACTTGGCGTCCAGCCCGGCCTCACGGCAGGCGGTCGCGAAGTCCTTGGCGTCCTTGCGGTCGGCCACCATCGGGGCCATCACCTCAAGGTGCACCGGCAGGCCCTCGGCCGCCTTGGCCAGCGACTCCAGCTGGGTCCGCAGCACCTCGGGGTGTTCGAGCAGGGTGCGCAGACCGCGCACGCCCAGAGCCGGGTTGGGCTCGTCGGCCGGGGTCAGGAAGTCCAGCGGCTTGTCGGCGCCGGCGTCCAGGACCCGGACCACGACCCGGCCCTCGGGGAAGGCCTCCAGCACCTTGCGGTACGCCTCGACCTGCTTCTCCGCGCCGGGAGCCTTCGCCGAATCGTCCAGGAACAGGAACTCGGTGCGGAACAGGCCGACGCCCTCGGCGCCGTTCTCCAGCGCGGCCGGCACGTCGGCCGGTCCGCCCACGTTGGCCAGCAGCGGCACCCGGTGCCCGTCCGAGGTCTGCCCCGGGCCGGAGGAGGCGGCCAGCGCGGCCCTGCGCTCGGCGGCGGCCGCCCGCAGCTCGTCCTGCTTCTCCTGGGACGGCTCCAGCAGCACGTCGCCGGAGCTGCCGTCCACCGCGACGACGGTGCCCTCGGCGACCTCGATCGCACCCGGCAGCGCCACGACGGCCGGCACGCCCATCGCCCGGGCCAGGATGGCGCTGTGGCTGGTCGGCCCGCCCTCCTCGGTCACGAAGCCGAGCACCAGCGTCGGGTCCAGCAGCGCGGTGTCGGCCGGCGCCAGGTCCCGCGCGAACAGTACGTACGGCTCGTCGCTGTCCGGCACGCCCGGCATCGGCACGCCGAGCAGCCGGGCCACGATCCGGTTGCGCACGTCGTCCAGGTCGGCGACCCGCCCGGCCAGGTACTCCCCGGCGGAGGCGAGCAGCGCCCGGTAGGCCGCGAACGCGTCGTAGATGCCGCGCTCGGCACTGCTGCCGACGGCGATCCGGCGGGACACGTCGGCCATCAGCTCCGGGTCCTGCGCCATCAGCGCCTGGGCCTCCAGCACGGCCTGGGCCTCGCCGCCCGCGAGGTTGCCGCGCGCGATGAGGTCGGCGGCGACCGCCTCGACGGCGGCCTGGGCGCGAGCCTGCTCACGGGGGGCGTCCTCGGTCGGGATCTGGGTGGCCGGGGGCTCCAGCACCGCCGTCCCCATGTGCCGCACCTGGCCGATCGCGACCCCGTGGCTCACGCCCACGCCGCGCAGCGTCTTCTCCATGTCACCTGTCTCCGCTGAGATGAGCGGCCCCGCCGGGAACCGCTGTGTGTGGGGGCCGCCCCGTCATCTCGTCCGGGGCGGGTCGGAAGGAAGAGGTCAGCTCCAGTTGAACAGCTGCTCGCCGGCCTTGGCCTCGCCGTCCTCCCGCAGATCGCCCAGCGAGTCCACGGTGGCCTCCAGCGCCACGATCGGCGAGATCGGCGACTTGCCCGCGGCCTCGACGGCGGCCGGGTCCCACTTGATGACGGCCTGACCCCGGGTCACCGTGTCGCCCTTGTTGACGAGCAGCTCGAAGCCCTCGCCGTTCAGCTGAACGGTGTCGATCCCGAGGTGGGTCAGCACACCGTGGCCCTCGGCGTCCACGACGACGAACGCGTGCGGGTGCATGGAGACGACGACACCGTCCACCGGAGCGACCGCCGTGGTCTGCTCGCGAACGGGGTCGATCGCGGTGCCCGGGCCGACCATCGCACCCGAGAACACCGGGTCGGGCACGCCCGCGAGCCCCACGATCTTGCCGGTCAGCGGCGACGTCACAGTGGTCATGGTTGTGCCTCCCAAGTGCGCAGTACAGCGTGCGGCCGCGAGGAGCGGCACGACGATCAACTGAAGCCTAAATCATGTCAACTTTGGACATCTGCTGACATTCCCGGGCGAAGACCCCGCCCCTGCCGGCCCAGCCGGCCGGCGACTCACCGGCCCGCGAGTGGTCTAGTCCTCTTGGCTCCGATGCGCCGCACTCTACAGGCATCTTGGCGAATCGGGACCATTGCTGTATATGCTCGCGAGAGCAACAAATCATGCCGCCGTCCGGGGGACTCCCGGTGCGCCCCGATTCGCGCTCCGGCTGCCGACCCGCTATGGTTGGTCGAGTCGCCACAACTTGGCGGTTAACACCAGATTTCAGATGCGAAAAGCCCCGGTAAACGGAGCAGAAAGCATCTGGTAGGCTGGAAACACGAAAGAACGAAGCCCGGAGGGTCCGCTGGAAGGCGGTCCGAAGGAAGCGTCCGTTCCTTGAGAACTCAACAGCGTGCCAAAAGT
>NZ_JBSHBN010000323.1:0-2780 GCF_053612025.1 Kitasatospora sp. NPDC054768 | reverse complement strand
CGCCGACGGCCGCATCGTCGACGAACTCCACCACCCCACCGCCGACACCGTCCTGGACCGCATGCGCCGCTTCGACGCCAAGGGCCGCACCAGCTGAGGCCCCCGGCCCCCGAAACGCCACCCGTCCCCGAGTACCCCCAGGACTGACGCCTCCCCATGTTCCGCACCGCACTGCGCAATGTGCTCGCCCACAAGGGCCGGCTGCTGATGACGGTACTGGCCGTCATGCTCGGCACCGCCTTCGTGGCCGGCACGCTGGTCTTCTCCGACACCTTCGGCAACGCGCTGAGGACCCAGAACTCCAAGAGCTACACCGACGTCGCCGTCACGGTCAGCGACCGCGAGGCCCGCAACCTCAGCGACGACCACAGCGGCCGGGTCGCCGGACCGACCCTCACCGAGGAGACCCGCACCAAGGTCGCCGCGGTGCCCGGCGCCGCCGAGGTCCGCGGCGTGGTCGGCGGCTTCGCCGGCATCGCCGACACGAAGGGCGCGCTGATCGGCAACGGCTTCTCCACCACCGGCACCAACTACGTGCCGGGCGCCGACGGCACCGACCCGCGCTACCCGCTGGTCGAGGGCCGCGGCCCGAAGGACGCCACCGAGATCGCGCTCGACCGCAAGACCGCCGACAAGGGCGGCTACAAGGTCGGCGACACCGTCCGGGTCGCGGTCAACGGCCCGGTGATGAAGCTCAAGCTCACCGGCACCCTGACCACCAACGACCCGCGCGTGGTGGCCGGCGGCTCGCTGGCCGCCTTCGACACCGCCACCGCCCAGCGGCTCTACCTGACCCCGGGCCGCTACGCCGAGCTGGACGTCAAGGCCAAGCCGGGCACCGACGACGACGCGCTGCTCACCGCCGTCAAGCAGGCCGTCCCGCAGGGCGACTTCATCGAGGCCAGGACCGGGCGTGACCTCGCCGCCGAGCAGGACGAGATGATCAGGAAGGGCACCACCGTCCTGACCACCTTCCTCATGGGCTTCGCGGGCATCGCGCTGTTCGTCGGGATCTTCATCATCGCCAACACCTTCACCATGCTGGTCGCCCAGCGCACCAAGGAACTGGCCCTGCTGCGCGCCGTCGGCGCCACCCGCCGCCAGATCACCCGCTCGGTGCTGGTCGAGGCCGTGCTGGTCGGTCTGACCGCCTCGGTGACCGGTCTGCTGGCGGGCATCGGCATCGCCGCCGGACTCAAGTCGCTGCTCAACGGCCCGATGGACGCCAACCTTCCGGACGGCCCGCTGATCGTCGCCCCCGGCACGGTGCTCGCCGCGCTCGCGGTCGGCGTGCTGGTGACGGTGCTGGCCGCCTGGCTGCCCGCCCGCCGGGCGTCCCGGATCGCCCCGGTGGCGGCGATGAGCTCGGCCGAGCAGCCCGCCACCCAGAAGGGCCTGCGGGTCCGCAACGCCATCGGCCTGCTGTTCTCGCTGGCCGGCCTCGTCTCGCTGGCGGCCGGTGTGGCCGGCAAGGAGGTCAAGCTGGTCGGCCTCGGCGCCGGTGCGCTGCTGATCGGCGTGTTCGTGCTGACCCCGCTGCTGTCCCGACCGCTGATCGCGCTGTTCGCCCCGCTGCTGCGCGCCGTGTACGGCGCACCGGGCAAGCTGGCCCAGGAGAACGCGATCCGCAACCCGCGCCGCACCGCCGCCACGGCCTCGGCGCTGACCATCGGCGTCACCCTGATCACCTCGCTGACCGTGATCGGCGCCTCGGTGAACCAGGCGGTGGACAAGGCCGCCGAGACCGACCTCAAGGCCGACTACACGGTCGCGATGCAGAACTTCTCGAAGCTCTCCCCCGAGGTCGCCGCCCAGATCGCCAAGGCGCCCGGCGTCAGCGTGATCAGCACCGAGCGCGGCGTGACCGTCACGACCGGGCAGAACGGGGAGGACAGTGAGTGGATGACCGCGGTGGACGCCGCGACCATCGACCAGCTGGCCACCGTCAAGGTCAAGGAGGGCTCCGCGGACGCCCTCAAGCAGGGCAAGCTGCTGGTCAGTTCGGGCCGGGCCGAGCATGCCGGCTACAAGGTCGGCGACGCCCTCGCCGTCACCTACCCGGACGGCGCCAAGGGCTCGCTGACCGTCGGCGGCATCCTGGAGGCCAACACCGCGCTGGCGTCGGTCGTCGTCCCGGAGGCCGTGGTCGGCCCGCACCTGGCGCCCGGCACCGGCCTGGAGAAGGTCCTGGTCAAGGGCACGAACGGCGCGACCGAGGAGCTGAAGCAGGCGCTGCGCGACGCGACCGGCGGCAACCCGCTGATCGCGGTCAAGGGCGCGAAGGAGATCAAGGCGGAGAACCGCCAGATGATCACCGGAATCCTGAACATGATGTACGGCCTGCTCGGCATGTCCGTGGTCATCGCGGTGCTCGGCGTGGTCAACACCATGGCGATGTCGGTGTTCGAGCGCCGCCGGGAGATCGGCATGCTGCGGGCGATCGGCCTGGACCGGCTCGGCATCCGCCGGATGGTCCGGCTGGAGTCGCTGCTGATCGCGCTGTTCGGCGGGCTGGTGGGTGTCGGCCTCGGCATCCTGGTCGCCTGGGCGGGCGTGCGCACGCTGGCGGACAGCCTCAAGGACATCACCACCGTCGTCCCGCCGGTGCAAACCGTCGGCTTCCTGCTCGCGGCCGCCGTGATCGGTCTTCTGGCCGCGCTCTGGCCGGCCCACCGGGCGGCCAAGCTGGACATCCTGGACTCGATCAAGAGCCAGTAGCGGTCCGGAGGTGCGGAAACCCGGAGCCCCCGGGGCGGTTCTCGTCGAACCGCCCCGGGGGT
>NZ_JBSHBN010000322.1:0-2785 GCF_053612025.1 Kitasatospora sp. NPDC054768 | reverse complement strand
GGGTGCCCGGGTGACGGTCGCCGCCTGCGACGCCGCCGACCGGGCGGCGCTGGCGGCGGTGCTCGACGCGATTCCGGCCGAGTTCCCGCTGACCGGCGTGGTGCACGCGGCCGGCGTCGCCGAGACCGCACCGCTGGACTGGACCGGCCCCGCGGACGTGCGCACCTCCACCGGTGGCAAGGTCACCGGCGCGGCGCACCTGGACGAGCTCACCGCCGGGCTGGACCTGGAACTGTTCGTCACCTTCTCCTCCATCGCGGGCGTCTGGGGCAGCGGCGGGCAGGGGCTCTACGCCGCCGCCAACGCCTACCTGGACGCGCTGGTCCAGCAGCGGCGCTCGCGCGGCCTGGCGGGTCTCTCGGTGGCCTGGGGCCCCTGGGCCGAGGCCGGGATGGCGGTGCGCGGCGAGGCGGAGGACTTCCTGCGCAAGCGCGGACTGCCCGCCCTGGACCCGAAGCTGGCCGTCACCGCGCTCGCCGGGGCGGTGGACCGGCGGGAAACCTGCGTGGTGGTCGCGGACGTGGACTGGGAGCGGTTCGCCCCGGCGTTCACCTCCAGCCGCCCCAGCCCGCTGCTGGCCGACCTGCCCGAGGCGGCCCAGCGGCCGGCCGCGGAGGAGCCCGCCACCGAGGGCGGCACCGCCCTGGTGCGCCGGCTCGCGGCGGCCCCGGTCCCGCAGCGGGGCCGGATCCTGCTGGACCTGGTGCGGGCGCGGGCCGCCACGGTGCTCGGACACGGCACCGCCGAGGCCGTCGGAGCGGACCGGGCCTTCCGGGACCTGGGCTTCACCTCGCTGACCGCGGTGGAACTGCGCAACGCCCTGGGCACCGAGACGGGCCTGGCCCTGCCGGCCACCCTGGTCTTCGACCACCCGACCCCCGGCGAGCTGGCCGAGCACCTGGCCGGTGAACTGCTGGAGGATCTGGACGACCTGGACGGCCCGGACGCCGCTCCGGAGGCGGTCCGGGTCGACGGCGGGGCCGCTCCCGGCACCGACGACCCGATCGTGATCGTCGGGATGAGCTGCCGCTACCCCGGCGGCATCGCCTCTCCGAACGAGCTGTGGGAGCTGGTCGCCACCGGCGCCGACGGCATCTCCGGCTTCCCCGTCGACCGCGGTTGGGCGTTCGCGGACGCCGAGGACTCGTACGCCCGGCAGGGCGGCTTCGTCGCCGGGGCGACCGGCTTCGACGCCGGGCTGTTCGGCATCTCGCCGCGCGAGGCGCTGGCGATGGACCCCCAGCAGCGGCTGCTGCTGGAAGCCGCCTGGGAGGCCTTCGAGTCCGCCGAGCTGGACCCGCGCTCGATGCGCGGCCGGCAGATCGGTGTCTTCGTCGGCGCCTCCTCCTCCGGCTACGGCGGGGGCGGCGCGCACGGCTTCGAGGGAGCCGAGGGGCACCTGCTCTCCGGCACCGCCAACAGCGTGATCTCGGGCCGGGTCGCCTACTCCTTCGGCCTGGAGGGGCCGGCGGTGACGGTGGACACCGCCTGCTCGTCGTCCCTGGTGGCACTCCACCTGGCGGCCCAGGCGGTGCAGCGCGGCGAGTGCGCGATGGCGCTCGCGGGCGGTGTCACGGTGATGGTCTCGCCGGCCACCTTCGGCGAGTTCGACCGCCAGGGCGGGCTCGCCTCGGACGGCCGCTGCAAGGCCTTCGCGGCCGCGGCGGACGGTACGGGCTGGGGCGAGGGCGTCGGCGTGCTGCTGGTCGAGCGGCTGTCGGACGCCCGGCGGCTCGGGCACCGGGTGCTGGCGCGGGTGCGCGGCAGCGCCGTCAACCAGGACGGCGCCTCCAACGGCCTCACCGCGCCCAACGGCCCCGCACAGGAGCGGGTGATCCGCCAGGCACTGGCCACCGCCGGACTGACCACCGCCGACGTGGACGTGGTCGAGGCGCACGGCACCGGCACCCGCCTCGGCGACCCGATCGAGGCGCAGGCGCTGCTGGCCACGTACGGTCAGGGGCGGCCGGAGGGCAGCCCGCTGCTGCTGGGCTCGATCAAGTCCAACATCGGGCACACCCAGGCCGCCGCCGGCGTCGCCGGGATCATCAAGATGGTCATGGCGATGCGTCACGGCGTCCTCCCGGCCACGCTGCACGTGGACGAGCCCACCCCGCACGTCGACTGGTCGGCGGGCGCGGTCGAGCTGCTGACGCGGGCCCGGCCGTGGCCGGAGGACGGTCGGCCGCGCCGCGCGGGCGTGTCCTCCTTCGGCATCAGCGGCACCAACGCCCACGTCATCATCGAGGCCGTGCCGAGCCCTGCCCCGGCCGAGCGGACGGCGGCGGCGCCGCCGGTGGTCCCCTGGCTGCTGTCGGGCAGGACCGAACCCGCCCTGCGGGCCCAGGCCGAGCGGCTCGCGGCCTTCCTCGGCTCCGGCGACGGGGCCGACGGTCGGCCGCAGCCGGACCCGGCCGACCTCGGCCACGCCCTGCTCGGCCGGGCCGCGCTCGCCCACCGCGCGGTCGTGCTCGGAGCGGACGCGGCGGACCTCGCCGAGGGGCTCGACACCGTGACGACGGGCACCCCGTCGGCGCACGTGGTCGCCGGTGCGACGGTCGAAGGCCAGACGGCGTTCCTGTTCACGGGACAGGGTGCGCAGCGGGTCGGTATGGGCCGGGGCCTTTACGAGGCCTTCCCGGCCTTCGCGGCGGCCTTCGACGCGGTCTGCGCGGAGCTGGACCTGCTCCTCGACCGGCCGGTCGGGGACGTGGTGTTCGACGGCGTCGAGGATCTGGACCGGACGGTGTGGGCGCAGGCCGGGCTGTTCGCGGTCGAGGTGGCC
>NZ_JBSHBN010000321.1:0-2839 GCF_053612025.1 Kitasatospora sp. NPDC054768 | reverse complement strand
GGGCCTTCGGCGTGCCCCGGCACCGCGGGCCGACGGAAACGGCGGTTGACGAACCGACGGACGCCCTGGTCAACTGAAGCGGTGAACGCCTCGTGCCCGCTGGTCACCCGCAGCCACATCGACTTCGGTCGCGTGTGGTCCGCGGCGTGTCGCGGCTGAGCTGACCGTTCCCCCGCCGCCGCCCGGCTGACGTCCCGCCCGGCGCCGGACCTTCCCCCCGCCCGCACGGGCTCCGCCCGCGGGCCGCCACCGCGCTCCGGCGTGCCCCCGCGCTCCCGTGCTCCCCGCACGGCCGCGCCGGCGCCCGCACGCGTCCGCACGAGGAAGTCAGGCTCACCATGCCCCGCCAGTTGCACCTGTCCGCCGCCCTCGACAGCCCCGGCCGCTTCGACGCCGGGCACTACGCCTACCTCGCCCGCCTCGCCGAGCGGGCCACCCTGGACTTCGTCACCCTCGACGACTCCTTCGCCGCCGCGCCGAGCCGCCCCGACGCGCTCGCCGCCCTCGCCCGGATCGCCCCGCTGACCGACCGGGTCGGACTGGTGCCGACCGTCACCACCACCCACACCGAGCCCTTCCACACCTCGATCTCGGTCAACACCCTGGACTGGGCGAGCGAGGGCCGGGCCGGCTGGCTGGTCGGCGTCTCCACGACCGAGGCCGAGGCCCGGGCCTTCGGCCGCCGCCCGGTCGGCGCCGAGGACGAGCTGTGGGCCGAGGCCGCCGACGCCGTCGAGGTGGCCGCCCGGCTCTGGGACAGCTGGGAGGACGACGCGGAGATCCGCGACACCGCGACCGGGCGGTTCATCGACCGCGACAAACTGCACTACATCGACTTCGAGGGCCCGCACTTCTCGGTCCGCGGCCCGTCCATCACCCCGCGCCCGCCGCAGGGCCGCCCGGTGGTCGCGGTGCCGGTCGCCGCCGCCGACCTCGCGCCGGACGCCTCCCCGGGCGGGCGGGCCCGGACCGCCGCCGCGATCCGGCACGCCGATGTCGTGCTGCTCGACGCCCCCGACCGCGCCACCAGGCTGACCGCCGCCACCGAACTGCGGCTGCGCGCCGGGGAGGGCCTGCGCATCCTCGCCCGGCTCGACACCGCCCTGTCCGCGCTGCCCGACCGGGCCGCCGACGAGCGGCTGCTCGCCGAACTCACCGCGACCGGCACCGGCGTGGACGGCTTCCACCTCTCCCCCGCCGACCCGCCGCGCGACCTGGCGGCGCTGGCCGACCGGATCGCCCCCGCCCTGCGCGCCGCGGGCCTGCTGCGCGCCGAGTACACCGGCCGCACCCTGCGCGACCACCTCGGCCTGGCCCGCCCGGCCAGCCGCTACGCCGCCCGCCCCGCCGGCGCCCCCGCCGCTTCCCCCGCCCTCGCCGAGGTGACCCGATGACGGACCGACCGCTCAAGCAGATCCACCTGGCCGCGCACTTCCCCGGCGTCAACAACACCACGGTGTGGAGCGACCCGGCCTCCGGCAGCCACATCGAGTTCTCCTCGTTCCGCCACCTCGCGCAGACCGCCGAACGCGGGAGGTTCGACTTCTTCTTCCTCGCCGAGGGCCTGCGGCTGCGCGAGACCAAGGGCCTCATCCACGACCTCGACGTGGTCGGCCGCCCCGAGTCGATCACCGTACTGAACGCGCTCGCCGCCGTCACCGAACGGCTCGGCCTGGCCGCCACCGTCAACGCGACCTTCAACGAGCCGTACGAACTGGCCCGCCGCTTCGCCTCGCTGGACCACCTCTCCGGCGGCCGCGCGGCCTGGAACGTGGTCACCTCCTCGGACGCCTTCACCGGGGAGAACTTCCGCCGCGGCGGCTACCTGGACCGCGCCGACCGCTACACCCGCGCCGCCGAATTCGTCCAGCTGGCACGGGAGTTCTGGGACGCCGGGGACGAACCCGCCCGGCACCGCGGCCCGCAGTTCGAGGTCGAGGGCAGACTCTCGCTGCCGCGGCCGCCGCAGGGCCACCCGGTGGTGATCCAGGCCGGGGACTCCGACGAGGGGCGCGAGTTCGCCGCCGCCACCGCCGACGTGGTCTTCTCCCGGCACTCCACCCTCGCCGACGGCCAGGCCTTCCACACCGACGTCAAACGCCGGCTCGCCGCGTACGGGCGCAAGCCGGACGAGCTGAAAATCATGCCCGGGGCCACCTTCGTCCTCGGCGACACCGACGCCGAGGCCGCCGAACGGGCCCACGGGATCCGCCGGGCCCAGGTCGGCCCGCAGACCACGATCGCCTTCCTGGAGCAGGTCTGGGGCGTCGACCTGTCCGACCACGACCCCGACGGACCGCTGCCGACCGTCGACCCCGACCCGGACAGCGGCCTGGTCCAGGGGCGGGTCCGGCACGCCGACCCGGTGGCCCTCGCCGAACGGTGGCGGGCGGTGGCCGCGGAGAAGAAGCTGACCAGCCGCGAGCTGGTGATCGAGCTGACCGGCCGGCAGTCCTTCATCGGCTCGCCCGCCACCGTCGCCGCGCAGATCGACCACTTCGTGCAGAACGACGCGGCCGACGGCTTCATCCTCGTCCCGCACCTCACCCCGGGCGGGCTGGACGAGTTCGTCGACCGGGTCGTACCGCTGCTCCAGGAGCGCGGGGTGTTCCGCACCGACTACACCGGCCCCACCCTGCGGGACCACCTCGGACTGCCGGCGCCCGGGCGGCGCTGACGATCCGTCGCCCGGCACCCGGGGGGCCACCCGGCCGGCCTCCCACAGCCGAGTGACCCACCGGGCCGCCGCGACCGACGCCGGTGACACGGCCGTGGGGGGGGCGGCGCGGGGCCCCCCCCCCGCGGCCGCCGCCCGGGCGGGGGGGGGGGGGGGCGCGGG
>NZ_JBSHBN010000320.1:0-3079 GCF_053612025.1 Kitasatospora sp. NPDC054768 | reverse complement strand
GGGGGGGGGGCCGTGGGGGGGGTGGGGGGGGGTGATGGCGGTGGGGGACGCGGCGGGGGGGGGGGGGGGGGGGGGGGCGGGGGTCCGGCGGGCCGCCCCCCCGGGACTCAGGACAGCCGCCGCCCGAGCGGGATGCGGGAGCGGGTGAACAGCGCCGCGAGCAGCCCCGCGACCACCGGCAGCAGCAGCACGATCAGCATCAGCTCGCCCCAGGGAGCGGTGATCAGCGCCGGCTTGGCCCCGAACCCGCCGGCCCGGGACTTCAGCAGCCCCACCGCCGGCACGAAGCCGTTGACCGCGCCGAGCAGTGCGCCCAGCAGGGCGATCAGCGTGCACTGGAGGCCCGCCATGCTCCGCCGGATCCGCGGTGGCGCGCCGACCGCGGCCAGGGTGGCCTGGTCCTGCCGGGAGTCGGCGGCCGCCAGACCGGTGGCGATCCCGGCCGCGCCGAGCACGACCAGTCCGGCGAAGCCGGTGAGCGCCAGGGTGAGCGCGTCGCTCTTCGGCTGGTAGCCGCGTTCCACCTCCAGCGTGGAGAAGCGGTCCAGCCGGGCGGCGGCCGCCTCGGCCCGTTGCTGCGCCTTGCGGTCGGGCGGGGTGGCGGGCAGCCAGACCGAGCCGGTCGGCCGGGCGGCGAGCCCGAGTCCGGGCAGCGCGGAGGGCAGTGCCAGGCCTTGGGCGAAGTCGGCGGCGGCCGGGTTGTCCACCAGCACCGCGTCGACCGGGACCTCCTGCAGGTCCGGCTTGGGTACCTCGCCGGGCTGCAGCGGAGCGCCGCCGCCGCCTCGCAGGATCATCACGGCCTTGCCGTCGGCGCCCACCAGGGCCCGGTCGAAGACCAGCAGCTTCCCTGCGGCCAGTGCCTGTTCGGCGGCCGGGTCATGGATGCCGAACAGGTTGTGCAGCACGGTCGCGTCACCGGCGGCGAGGTGCGGCGGTGCGCCCAGGCCGCGCCGCTCCGGCGGGCCCTTGAGCTGGACGGTGCTGGCGCAGTTGTCGCAGAAGCGGTACTCCACCTGGCCGAGGTCGCCGCGCGGGCCGAGCCCGGACAGCTGCTTCTCCAGCTCGGCGCGCTCCTCGGCGAGCCGGGGCCCGTCGACGTGGCTGGTCAACTGGACGGCGCCGTAGGGGGCCTGGGGCCGGTAGTCGCGCCGGTTCTCGGCGTCGGTGCTGGTGGTGTAGACGCCGATGGCGACGGCCCCGGCCACCGCGGCCATCACCGCGGCCACCGCCGGAGCGGTGCGCGAGCGGTGCCGGGCGGAGTCGCGCAGGGCCAGCCGGGGGCCGAGCGGCAGCCGGCCGGCGGCCCGGCCGATCAGCGCGATCAGCATCGGGGTGCACAGCAGCAGGCCGAGTTCGGCGATCACCGAGCCGCCGAGCACGGTGAGGGTACGGGTGTCGTAGCCGCCGACGCCCGGCCGGTCGCGCTGCACCGAGGCCGCGCCGTACATCGCGAGCACCGCGCCGAGGGCGAGCAGCGCGACGCCGGACACGGTGACCAGGCGGTTGGGTCCGCGGACGGTGTCCCGGCCGGTCAGCCCGGCGGTGACGCTGCGCCGGGCGGCCTGCAGCGCGGGCAGCGCGGCCGCGAGCAGCGCGGTGGCCAGGCCGATCCCGGCGATGGCGATCAGGTCCACCGGCGGTACGGCGAAGTGGCCGAAGCGCGCGCCGCCGATCTGCTCGATCCACGGCCGCAGCACGGCGACCACCGCGGTGCCGAGCACCACGCCGACCACGGCCCCGGCCGCGCCGAGGACCAGGCCGCCGCCGAGCACCACCGCACCGACGTGGGCACGGCTCCCGCCGGCCGCGCCGAGCAGGGCGAGCTGGCGGCGCGAGCGGCGGGCGCCGACGGCGAACGCGGGCCCGGCGAGCAGGGCGACCTCCAGCAGCGCCAGGCCGGTGACGGTGGCGACGACCATCCTGGTGTTGGTGGCGGCCGTCGGGTCGCTGTAGCGGCGGGCGTCCCGGTAGTAGGGCACGGCCTGCTCCGGCGGCGGGGCGAGCGCCACCGAGCGTGCCGTGAGGGTGTAGCCGTGGGCGTTGAACCGCTGGACCTCGGCCCAGCCGAGCGGGGCGCCGGACGGCAGCCGGACCAGCCAGGCGGACCGGGCGGCCGAGGGCTTCTGCGCGGTGGGTCCGGCGCCGGCCAGCGCGGTGCTCAGCGGGGCGACCAACTCACCGGGCCGGGCGACGAGTTCGACCCGTCCCAGCTCGCCCGGGTGCTCCACGACACCGGTGATGGTGTAGGTGGTGCCCTCCAGGCCCTGGACGGTGGTGGTGGCGCCGGGCCGGAGCCCGGAGTGGTCCAGGAAGGCCCGGGTGACGGCCACCTCGTGCGGGGCGCCCGGGGCGCGGCCCTCGACCAGGTCGAGCCGGCCGCGCCAGACCGGGTCGCCGAGATCGGCCTCGGTGGTGAGGGTGCGGACCAGGCCCTCGGGCGAGGTCGCGCCGGCCTCCGGACCGGGCCGGGCCGGGGTGAGCACGCTGCCGGGCGGCAGCAGGGAGGCGACCAGGGCGGCCGGGTCGGTGCTCGCGCCCTTCTCCTGCTCGGCCGTCGGCTGCTCCCCGGAGCGGGGTTGGACGGAGAAGGCGCCGTCCTCGGCGATCGGGGCCTGCTCGACCGTCTGGCCCGGGTCGAGCGAGGTGACCAGGGCGTCCGCGCCGCCCACCACCCGCTCGACCCGTTCGGCCGGGGTCAGCTGCCCGCTGCGGTGGACCACGTCGGCGCCGGTGACGCCGAGGACGGGCAGTGCGATCATGGCGGCGATCAGCGCGCTGCGGCCCTTGGCCCGCAGGGCGTCGCGGCGGGCGATGCGCAGGGCGACCCGCCAGGCTCCGATCCTCACGGTGCCACCTCGCCGAGCACGCCGGTCGGGTGCACCGCGGCGAGGCGGGCGGAGGACCGGCGGCCGGGGGTCTCCGAGGCGACCGCGCCGTCCCGCAGGTGGACCACCCGGTCCGCCCAACTGGCATGGGCCGCTTCGTGGGTGACCATCATGGCGGCGGCGCCGGCGTCGCAGCGGGCGCGCAGGACGGCGAGGACGGCCTCGCCGGTGGTGGAGTCGAGGGCGCCGGT
>NZ_JBSHBN010000319.1:0-3096 GCF_053612025.1 Kitasatospora sp. NPDC054768 | reverse complement strand
CTGGTCGTTGAGAAGGGAACTGAAGCCCTGTTAACGGTCGCGGTGCCCGTATCGAAAGGCAATCCGGTCAGAATCCGCAAGATACCGATACCACCCAAAAAGAGAACCGGAAGCACACTCCCCGGGGAGTCGCAAAGGAAAGGGTGTCGGCAGGACGGCAGCGCCAATTCACTGCCTTACCGGCACCGTTGACGCCGCCATCATCGATAGCAAGGACAGACAACGGATCTTCTCTCGCGAACCCACATCACTTGACGTCGGAGTTCACCAGCACGTCCTGGACGGGCGGGCCGCTGATGGGTGTGGGGCTGGTGGTCTTGTAGCGGTCGATGGGCAGGGTGACGACGACGTTGACACACGGCAGTGGTGAGTTTCCCAGTGCGTCCCACAGTTCGCTGACGGTGCGGTTGTCAGGAGGGGTTCCGACTTCCATATATGCAGTCGGCTCGAGTTGTTGCAGGACGTCACTGAAGGTGATGTCAAGAACCGAGTATGCAGACAGCTCGATCATGATCGTGTCCATTGCTTGATGCATGTCTGCCGGAGTGGCGTACCAGGCTGTGAGCATGTATGACAGTTTGTATGAGCGCGGCGGCGGGATGGTGTGGGTAGGCTGCGTCGGTGGAGGTTGACCAGTGCCACTGATGGTCAGTTCGACATCGCCGACGGAGCGGAGGTCCGTATCTTCGCGGAGATCGTAGAGGAATACGTTAATGACTTGCCTGCCGCTGACACCGGTTGACCAGTCCCTGGTGGGTGCATCGAAGGAAATCTCCGGACCCTGCGGCGGAGAGCCACCCATGGCCTGGGAGATGAGTTTCTTGAGTTCGTTGTCTACTTCAGTGATCACTGCCTGTCCTCCGTCTCGCTATGGTGGTTGACGTCGTCCGGGTAGGGTTTATCGGGCCATAGCGGTGGGCTCTTCCACGGTCACCGTGTGGTTGACGGAGAACACGGTGGACAGGTCCGTCACCTCGACCCGGTCGGTCTGCGCTCCTCGTTCGCCGGTGATCGGGTTGGCCGGGTACAACTGGATGTCCTTCACCTCTGCTACTTCGGGAAGCCGGGCCAGCACCACGTAGGCGTCTCCGACGTGGACGGGGCGGCCGAAAGGCCAGCCGGTTCCGTCGGGGCCGCCGGTGAGGGGGTTGAAGTAGGCGTACAGCGCCTCTTCCGCCGAGTGGCCCAGAGTGGCGAGCTCTGAAGGCAGTAGGGATTCCTCCGGTGCCAGGACGGCTACGACCTCGATGCCTTGGTACCCGGCGGCCTGCACGGCCACGGTGACGCCGGGAGGCATCACCGGGCACAGGGCGCGTGTGACCGCGCCTTTCAGCTGGGTGGAGGGGAGTAGGTCGGTGTAGTTGATGCGGCTTCCAGCGGCCAAGGCGGGGATCACCATCAGTCCGTAGGGGCCGGTGGGTTGGGTCGGGACGGTGGTCCCGTCGGCGCCGCCGGTGGCGGGGAGTTCATTGGTCACCATCAGATCGGTTCCCTCCGGCCTGGGCGGGTAGAACGCGCAGATCTGACCGACCGTGACGTTCCCCTGTGAGCCGAGGGTGGCCTGGTAGCTCTCCCCGAGTGTGAAGGTGGATCCGGCCAGCGGGATGGCGCCGTATCCACCGAACCCGAAGATAATCGCCCCGTCGGAGGCGTTGATCATGACGTGCTGGTCGGCGGGTCCGGAAGAGGTGAACGTGTCGACGACGGTCCACAGTTGCTCTTCACCCGCACTGGTCACTGTGATCGCGGGTTTCTGGCCGAAGACGGCTTTCTCGGGGAGGTAGAATTCCATGCCCGATGTGCCGGTTGACTGACCGTCGATCGCTGTGCCGGCGGAAAGCGTGATCTCCTGGATCACGTTCACCCGTGCCTTGCCCGCCTTGGTCCAGTCACCCGTGGCTGCGGAGGGCGGGATCGTGGCCGGCGCGATCGTGGTGAACTTCACGGCAGGGTCGGTCGTGGCCCGGGGCCGCTCCGTCCCGTCATCAAGCTTGGCAACGGCGGGTACCGTCCCGACCACGGTGCCCGCCGGCACCGAGACTTCACCGCCCGTGTTGTTGCTGATAGTGACAACGGCGGTCGCCGGTGTCCACGACGCGGTCTCCGTGAAGGGTGTGAGGAGCTCGCCTGTCCCCGCCCCCACGTGCTTGGCACGCAGCACCCCCGTGGGGGAAGCGAGGACCAGCCGCTCGATGTCTGCTGCGGTCACGGCCCGCTGCGGGCCCAGGGGGCCCAGTGGGAGCCGGTGTGCGCACTGCTCCACGCTCTCCGCGTCGGTACCGCCGACGGCCGCCGATGGATTGGACACCGCGGAGATCGGCGGCAGGGGATTACGCAGCGCGGTGATGGAGCGCGCGGGCACATTACCGACGGAACCACCACCGGTGAGGAACCGGGTGATACGGATCTCCGCTCCCTTCGGGGGGATCGCACCGTGGCGACGAGGCCCGTCCACCTCCTTGGCCTCGATACCGAACACCGCCTCACCGGTCGTCGGATCGATCCAAAAGTTCTGATCATCAGGCCCCGAGGAGGACAGAGTGCGCACGTACTGCCACTCCTGAACCACCTGGCCGGCCACGGTCGTCTCGGCGGTGATCCGTCCCTCGGTCAGCAACGGCACCGACGGCAGGGCGAACCGCTGGTTCGCCAGTCCGGTGGACACCCCCACCAACGCCTCATCCACCACCTCGGCCTGCACTACCGGGACCAGGACCGACATCTGGCCTTCCAGCGTCAACGCGGTCAGCACCATCGTGAAGTACTGGTCGCCGGTGTAGGTGCAGCGCAGCAAGCCGACATCCTCGGCACGCCACACCTGCGGCGCCTCATCGGTGCCCAGGTTCAACTCCACGGCCGTCGGCGAATGCGCCGACGGGACCTGCAGCGTGACATACCCACTCTGCTGGAAGCCGCCGGTCGTGTCCTCCACCACACCGCACACCACCCACCGAGTGCCCGCCCACGCCTCCCACGCCCAACTCGATGAGTTCGTCACAGCCGACGGCGCGGTACCGACCTGCACCTGCACCGAAACCCGGGTATCGGGCACCGGATTCGACAACACCGCCAACAGCACGTCGGCCTGCGTCAACT
>NZ_JBSHBN010000318.1:0-3103 GCF_053612025.1 Kitasatospora sp. NPDC054768 | reverse complement strand
AGCACGTCGGCCAGCACCAGTCCGTCCACCTGACGGGCCGCCACCAGCTCGTCGAGGGGAGCCCCCCGGGGGGGGGGGCCCCCGCCCCGCCGCCCCCCACCGCAACGCGGGCGGGTGGACCCCGAGTGGGTCCGACCCGCCGCGACGTCCGGGTGGCTCGATGTCCGTTCGGCGGGCACCCGGAACCGGCACGTCGGCAAGCCCGCCCACTCCCTCGGGCCGGCGGGCACGGCCCGGGTGTCCGGGCCGTGCCCGGCGGCTAGACGTTCATGCGGAGCTGCAGCCGGCAGCCGCCGGGGCGGTTGTCGGTGTCGACGGCGAGTGCCACCGGATGGCCCGGGGACGCGGTGTGGACGTCGTTCGGGAGGGCGCCCCCGCACTGGCTGACGTCGCCGTCCCCGGCGTACCGGATGTCGAGGGTGGCGGACGCGGTGTTCGACACGAGGAAGGTGAGCGTGCACCCGCCCTGACGGCTGTCCGTGTCGATGCGGATCGTCGGGCCGAAGGTGCGGGCCGTCGACGAGGTCGGGATCCGGTAGTCGCCCTCGTTGCCGCACTGCCCCGGGGCGGTGCCGGGGGAGGACTGGAAGGCGTACCGGAAGGAGGCGGAGCCCAGTTGGTTCTGCGGGTCGTAGATGCCGAACGCGAGCCGGCAGCCGCCGGGGCGGTCGTCGGTGTCGAGCCGGATCTCGTCGGACCAGTCGCCGTTGAGGTGCCACTGTTCGCCCTGGCGCCCGCCGCACTGGCCGGGGTCGCCGTCCGGCGTGAAGCTGATGCCGAACTCCGCGGGGCCGAACAGCCGGGGCGCGGCGTGCGCGGGCGGGGCGGGGAGGACGGCCGCGGTGGCCGTCGTCGCGGTGGCGGCGGTGAGCAGGGCGAGTTTCCGGATGATGTGGTGCACGCTGGCGGTTCCCTTCGGTGCGGGGCCTCGCGGCCCTCTTGAGGCACAGGGATTCCGGCGGCGTGGACACGCCAAACGGAAACGGCCGGGTCGGGCGGACAAGTCACTGGAAAGGACGGCGGGCCGTCACCCGGCGAGGAGGCCGGCACGGACCGTGGCAGGGCTGTTGCACACGAAGTGACGCGGCTCACTGCCGTCCGGCGCGGGGCGTGATCGACTCGGCCGATGCGCCAGACCTCCATGCCCCGACCATCGCTGATGGTCCGTCACTTCGCCGCCGCCGGCGCCGTACTGCTGCTCGCGGGCTGCGGCACCGCGGCCTCCGGCGGCACCGCGACGACCGCGGCCTCCGGCGGCGGCCCGGAGGCCTCCGGCAGCCCCGGGTCGTGCGGCACCCCGTCGCCGGGGGCACCCGGCGTGCCGCAGCCGACGGCGCTCGCCCAGGGCGGGGTGCGGATCACCGCCGTCGGCCGCACCTGCTTCGAGTACGAGGTGACCAACCCGAACAGCGAACCCTACGACTACACCGTGGTGTTCAACGGCCCCGATCCGAGCCGCGGCGCGGCGGTGTTCGGCAGCCCCGGGTCGGGCGGGGGAGGGAACCTCACCCGGACCGTCACCGGGCTCGCCCCCGGCGCCACCGAGAAGGGGCGGATCGACCTGACCGCGCCCGGCCCGACCGGGCCGGGCTCCCGCCCGGGCGCGCCCACCCTGGGACAGCCCGACAACCCCCGCCCGCCGAAGCCGGAGCTCCTCAAGGTCCGCAGCGTGCCCACCGCCGAGGCACCCGGTGCCGGCGGCCCCTGCCCGCCCTCCGGCCTGCGGCTGTACGCCGACGACGGCGACGCCGCCATGGGCCTGCGCGTGGTCGGCCTGCACCTGCGCAACTGCGGCACCGCCGTCGTCACCCTCGACGGCTACCCGCAGGTGCAGCCGCTCGACCTCGACCACAAGCCCCTCGACGGCGTGCGGATCCTGCGCGGCGGCGCCGGGATCGCCTCCGGCACCGGCGCCGACGACCCGCCGCGGAAGATCGCCCTGCGCCCGGGGGAGGGCGCCCGCACCACCCTGGTGTGGCGCAACACCACCGAGGCCGGTGCCGGGGACCCGCTCAACGCCCCGTACGTGCGGGTGCGCGCCACCCCCGACGCGGCCCCCGTCACGGTCGTCCCGGAAATCGACCTCGGCACCACCGGGCGCCTCGGCGCCGGTGCCTGGGTCCCGGAGGACACGAACGACAAGCCGTCACCGGCCCCGACAATGTGATCGCACTGTGATCGGACCGTCGTCAAGCGCCGCAATCAAGATCACTACGGTACGGCGGTATGTTCCCCACCGATCCTGACCAGCGGCCCGACGACTCCTCACCCCGCCCCCAGCGGGTCTGGCCGCGCAACCTCGCGCTCGCCGTCGTCGCCGCCGCGGTGACCGGCGGCGCCTTCACCCTGCTGCGCCCCTCCGGTGACGAGAGCGGGGCCCCGGCCACTTCCGCCACTGCGGCCCCGCCCGCTTCCGTGCCCGCGTCCGCTTCCGTCACGGCTTCCGCCGCCGCGGCCCGGTCCTCGGCCACCCCGGACGCCTCCCTGCTGCCGCTCGACCAGCTGTTCCCCGCCCAGGTGACGGCGGCCGGCGGCGAGGTCTACACCAGGGTCGGATCGACCGTCATGAACTCCTGCGTCGAACCGGACTCGGTCGGCCCGCGGCTGATCGGGATGATCCGCGCCTCCAAGGGCTGCCTGGGCGAGCAGATCGCCCTGTACACCGACGGCGCCAAGAACCAGTACAACCTGGCCGTCTTCACCATGGCCGACCCCAAGGACACCGTCCACCTGGTCACCACCCTCAGCATGGCCTTCGACGACTACCAGGTCGGCGCCCAGGCCCCGCCGCCCGCCTCGGGCCTGGCCACCCTGCCCCCGGACAGCGGCATGGTGCAGGCGTTCTCCGGCGCCGGCCGGGCCATGGTCGCGGGCCTGGGCCAGTGGGCCGACGGCCGTGCCGGCGACTACCAGACCCTCGTCGACAAGCACCTGAGCCCGCTGCAGAAGGCGGTCGCCCAGGCCGTCCTCGCCCACGAGTCCGCCCGCTGAAGCCGCCGAGTCGCTGAGTCCGATGACCGGCTGAGCCCCGCCGAGTCCGGCCGGCCGTCCGGTCGGGCCGGGCGGTGCGGGACCCGGCGGCCCGGCACGCTCCCCCGTGGCG
>NZ_JBSHBN010000317.1:0-3120 GCF_053612025.1 Kitasatospora sp. NPDC054768 | reverse complement strand
CTGGCTCACCGGCACCACACCCGACTGGACCACCTACCACACCCACCAACAACGCCGCCGCATCCCCCTCCCCACCTACCCCTTCCAACACAAGCGCTACTGGCTCGACCGACAGGCCATGACGGCCCAGGCCACCGGTCGTGCCGCGGCGCGCCGCGACGACATCACCCAGTGGTTCTACGCCCCGTCCTGGCAGCGGGCACCTCTCCCGGCCGGGGAGCAGCCGGACTGCACCCGGCACTGGCTGGTCTTCGCCGACGGCCTGGGTGTGGGCGAGGCGGTGACCGAGCAGCTGCGGGCCGCCGGTGCCACCGTCACCGTGGTGGCGGCGGCCGACGCCTGGTCCGACCGGGGAGACAACCGCTACGCCATCGACCCGGCCGACAGCTCCGACTACGAGCGGCTGATCAGCACCCTGCGGAACGGTCCTGCCGGTGTGCCCACCCACATCGTCCACGGCTGGAGCATCGCCGCGCCGGGCGAGGAGGGCAGCCTCCAGCACGGTTTCGAGAGTCTGATCCGCCTCACCCAGGCCCTCGTCCAGCACCCGGACGGCGAGCCGCGCCGGATCTGGGTGCTCAGCAACGGCCTGCACAACGTCACCGGTGCCGAGCCGCTCTCGCCGCTGAAGGCCACCCTGCTGGGCCCGTGCCGCGTGCTGCCCCGCGAGCTGCCGGGCACCACCTGCCGCAGCGTCGACCTCGACTGCCAGGAAGCTCCCACCCAGGCCCAACTGGGGAGGCTTATGGCCGAGTTGGCAGCAGCACCGGAGCCCGGCACGGAGACGGTGGCCCACCGAGGGGGCCACCGCTGGTCCCAGCACTACCTGCCGCAGCCGCTGCCCCGACGCGACGATTCGCCGGTGGTGCGCAAGGACGGTGTCTACCTGGTCACCGGCGGCACCGGCGGCCTGGGCCTGGCCCTGGCCGGGCACCTCGCGGCAGCGGGCGCAAGGATCGCGCTCACCGCGCGCACCCGGCTGCCCGACGCCGCGGAGTGGGACTCCTGGCTCGCCGGCAACCCGGGCAAGGGCCGACTCGCTGACACCGTACGGGAGTTGGTCCGCCTGCGGGACGCAGGTGCGGAGCTCATGGTGTTCCAGGCCGACGTGAGCGACCGGGCGGCGATGAGCGAGGCCGTCCGGCGGACCACCCAGCGGTGGGGGGCCATCCACGGCGCCTTCCACACGGCGGGTGTCGCCGGTGGTGGCCTGATCCAGCTCAAGGACCTCCAGGCGGCCGCCGAGGTCCTGCTCCCGAAGGTGCACGGCACCCTGGTGCTGGAGGAGGTGCTGGCGGACCAGGAGCTGGACTTCCTGGTCCTGTTCGGCTCGAACGGTGCGAACATCGGCAGTGTCGGCCAGGTCGACTACTGCGCCGCCAACTGCTTCCTCGACGCCTTCGCCCAGGACCGGGGGCGCACCCGGCGGGTGATCTCGATCGACTGGGGTCCGTGGCGGGAGATCGGCATGGCGGTCGGTACCGCCGCGCCGTCCGGCATCGAGCAGGTGGACGAGCGCGCCATGTCGCCCGCCGAAGGGCTGTGGGCCCTCGACACGATCCTGGCCGGCGTCTCGGAGTCGCAGATCATCGTGTCGCCCGCCGAGCTCTCGGCGCTGTTCGAGAACGCCTTCTCGCTGGAGCAGGGCGACACCGCGGAGCCCCGTAGCGCCGCGCACGAACGCCCGGACATCCTCACCGAGTTCGTGGCGCCGCGCAGCGACACCGAGCGCGCGATCTGCGTGCAGTGGCAGGAGCTGCTGGGCATCGAGAAGGTCGGCATCCAGGACAGTTTCTTCGATCTGGGCGGCAACTCCCTGATCGCGATCCAGCTGGTGAGCACCATCAATGCCCGGCTGGGCACGAAGCTCGCCCTCGGCGACCTGTACGAGGGGTTGACGGCGGCACACCTGGCCGGCCTGGCCGAGCAGCCCCTGCAGCAGGCAACGGGCAACAACCGCAAGGCACTTGAGGAACGCAGAGAAAAGATGCAGCAGCGCCGGCGTCAGCACCAGCAACGGCGTCGGACAGCAAGGGGCGAATGATGACCAATGAGTTCACGGATCTCCCGGAACGGGACGGTGTCGCGATCATCGGGATGGCGGGACGCTTCCCCGGCGCGGGGGACCTGACCGAGTTCTGGTCGAACCTGCGCGACGGCGTCGAGTCGATCGTCGCCCTGACCGACGAGGAGCTGACGGCGGCCGGGGTGCCGCCCGAGGTCTTCGGGCAGCCGAACTACGTCAAGGCCGCACCCAGGTTCGAGGGCATCAGCCTGTTCGATGCGGAGTTCTTCGGGTACACCGCCCGCGAGGCGAAGATCATGGACCCGCAGCACCGGCTCTTCCTGGAGACGGCGTGGACGGCGCTGGAGCACGCCGGCTACGACGCCGCCCGGTACGAGGGCAGCATCGGCGTCTTCGGCGGCGCCAGCACCACCGCCTACCTCGGGAACATCCTCAGCAACCTGGAGCAGGGCGAGGCGATCAAGGGCGAGAACGTCGGCCTGGGCTTCGAACTCGCCTTCCTGACCAGCCGGGTGTCGTACAAGCTCGACCTGCGGGGGCCGAGCTTCCCGGTCCAGACCGCCTGCTCCAGCTCGCTGGTGGCGCTGCACGCCGCCTGCCAGAGCCTGCTCAACTACGAGTGCGACATGGCCCTTTCGGGTGCGGTCTCCTACAAGGTGCAGGAGAACACCGGCTACCCGTACCAGGAGGGGGCCTTCCTCTCCCCGGACGGGCACGTCCGCCCGTTCGACGCGGACGCCCGGGGCACGGTCTTCGGCAACGGTGTCGGCGTGGTGGCCCTGAAGCGGCTGGAGGAGGCGCTGGCCGACGGCGACACTGTCCACGCCGTGATCAGGGGCTCGGCGATCAACAACGACGGCGGGGTCAAGGCGAGTTTCACCGCCCCGACCGTCGGTGGTCAGGCCGAGGTGATCACGGAGGCGCTGGCCGTCGCGGGCCTCGCACCCACGGACATCGACTATGTCGAGGCGCACGGCAGCGGCACCGTGATCGGTGACTCGATCGAGGTGCAGGCGTTGTCACGGGCGTTCGGCGACACCGGGTCCTGGGCCCTCGGCTCGGTCAAGGGGAACGTCGGCCACCTCGACGCCGCC
>NZ_JBSHBN010000316.1:0-3178 GCF_053612025.1 Kitasatospora sp. NPDC054768 | reverse complement strand
GTCGTCCGTGCCGGAGGGGCCGGGGCCGGAGGGACCGGGCCGGGGGCCGGCTACGGCCTGGTGAAGGTGTAGTGGGTGACGCCGCTCGGACTGGTCACCGCCTCGGTGCGGAAGCGCCGCTCCAGCCCTTCGAGTCCGCCCCAGAGCGGCTCCCCCCGGCCGAGCAGCACCGGCACCACGACCACGTGCAGGTGGTCGACCAGATCGGCCTCCAGGAAGGCCCGGACGGTGCTCGGGCCGCCGCCGATCCGCACGTCCAGGCCGCCGGCCACCTCCCGGGCCCGGCGCAGCGCCTCCTCGGGGGAGGCGTCGAGGAAGTGGAAGACCGTCCCGCCGTCCATCTCCAGGGAGGGGCGCGGGTGGTGGGTGAGCACGAAGACCGGGGTGTGGAACGGCGGGTTCGGCCCCCACCAGCCCCGCCAGTCCTCGTCCTGCCAGGGGCCGCGCTGCGGGCCGAACTTGTTGCGGCCCATGATCTCCGCGCCGATGCCGTCGCCCCAGGTGCGGGCCATCGCGTCGTCCACGCCGGTGTCTCCGCCCTCCTTGCCGTTCATCCGCCGGAACGTCCGGGTGTCGAAGAACCAGCGGTGCAGCCGGTCGGCGGCGTGGCCGAACGGCGCGTCGAGGCTCTGGCCCTCGCCCGTGCCGTAGCCGTCCAGGGAGATCGAGAAGTTGTGGACCCGGACCAGGGACATCGGTTCCTCCGCCGCTCTGCGCGCCTCACGCGTGTCTCGGGTGCGAACCGCCCGCACCCCGCGCCTGGGCCAAACTAGCCTGGAGCCACCGAACCCCGACGTTCCGTCACCGTCCTCGGGCGTGGCGGGTGCGGCGGATGGGGAGCGCGTGGAGGAAGGGGAGGGGAGCGGGGGAGAAGCGGTGCAGCCGTCACGCTATTGTCGTGCCTTCTTCATCCTGAGCACGCCCGGGCGGGCGATGCTTCGTCAGGCTGCCCGGGAGCAGGGCGGCCGGCATCCCATGACTTGGGGGGACCGTTCCGATGACCGTACGCCGCACCCTGACCGGATTCCTGGCCGCCGGCCTGATCGCCGCCGCGGCGGCGCTGATCCCGACCGCCCCGGCGGACGCCACCACGGGCGGGTCGGGTGACCTGCCGTTCGGCTCCGCGACCACCGTCGGCCTGCACAACACCTACGACCCGGCCGCGTTCCCGTACCTCGCCCAGGGCCTGGACACCGGCACCGGCATGATCGAGCTGGACCTCTGGCCGAACGTCTTCACCAAGACGTGGCAGGTCAGCCACTCCAACCCGTTCGGCAACTCCAACAACTGCACCGCCGCGAGCACCCCCGCGCAGCTCTATGCGGGCGGCACCGACCAGAACCTGGAGAGCTGCCTGGACGACGTCCGGGTCTGGCTCGGGGCGCACCCGGGCGCCGGGCCGCTGGTGATCAAACTGGAGCTCAAGCCGGGCTACTCGGCCAACCTCGGCATGGGCCCGGACCAGCTGGACGCGCTGATCGCCCAGCACCTCGGCTCCGCCGTGCTGCGCCCGGCCGACCTGCTGGCCAGGCCCGGCGGCGGCTCGTACGCGAGCGTCGACGAGGCGGTGCGGGCGGGCAACTGGCCGAGCCGCTCGGCGCTGGCCGGGAAGGTGCTGCTGTACGCGATCCCGGGCACGGTCGAGCTCGGCAACCCCTTCGACACCCTGCACACCGACGTCGAGCAGGGCCGGCACCTGCGCGACCTGGCGGCGGCCGGCCGGATCGGCCAGGCGCAGGTGTTCCCCTCCGTGCTCGGCGCCGCCACCGGCGACCCGCGCGGCCAGTACACCGGGGCGGACGCCTCGATCCGGCCCTGGTTCGTGGTCTTCGACGGTGATGCCTCCACCTACGTCAGGACCGTCGACACCGCCTGGTACGACAACGCCCACTACCTGCTGGTGATGACGGACTCCCACCTGGTCGCGCCGGAGATCAGCGGCACGGACCCGACCGCGGACCAGGCGCGGGCCCGCACCGAGCAGCTGGCGAAGGCGCACGCGAGCATCGTCTCCAGCGACTGGCGCAGGCTCCCGGCGGTGCAGGCGCTGGTGCTGTCGCGCGGCTGAGGCCGGCCCGGCGGCTGACCGGGCCGAGGCCCTGACGGGTACGTCGAGTTGACCGGAGGTGAAGAGTTGGAACGGGGCTTCCGATGGCTCCCGACCGTCGCCATCCTGGTTGTCATGACCCGAACTCTACGCGCGTGGAAGACCCGCGTCGCCGCCACCGCCGCCGTTGCCCTGGTCACCCTCGCGCCGATCGCCGTCGCGACCGAGGCGCAGGCCGCGGTGAGCGGCTCGGTGTGCCTGTCCGCCCTGCCCTCCCAGGCCGGCACCACCCTCGACCTGATCGCCTCCGGCGGTCCCTTCCCGTACAGCCAGGACGGCGTCGTCTTCCAGAACCGGGAGCGCGTGCTGCCCGCGCAGTCCTCCGGCTACTACCACGAGTACACCGTGGTCACCCCGGGCTCGCCGACCCGCGGCGCCCGTCGCATCGTCACCGGCAAGCAGTACCACGAGGACTACTACACCGCCGACCACTACGTGACCTTCCGCAAGATCAACTTCGGCTGCTGAACCGGCCACCGCTCACCGCTCCACCGATCATCGTTCCACCGATCACCGCTCCACCGGGCACCTCCGGGGCCCCGGCGCCGCACCCCGCGCCGGGGCCCCGGGCGCGTCCGATAGCGTCGGGGCGTCCGGCAACGACTCCTGGAGGTTCCCGTGCCGCAGATCCTGGTCGACCACTCGGCCGAACTCGACTTCGACCGGGCGGCGCTGGCCGCCGAGGTCCACCAGGCGATCACCGAGGTGATCGACACCACGGTGGCGGACTGCAAGACGCTCTTCCGCCCCGTCGGCCGGCACCACGTCGGCGACGGGACGAGCGGCGAGGCCGTGGTGCTGGTCGAGGTGAAGATCCTGGCCGGCCGCAGTGCCGAGCAGCGCGCCGAACTGACCGCCCGGGTGCTCGCCGCCCTGCGCGCCCGGATCGACCGGCCCGCCGCCATCGGCGTCCAGGTCACCGAACTCGACCGGGACACCTACCGGTTCGTCCACCACCCCGGCCACTGAGCCGCGAACTCCGAGTCCTGGACTCCGAGCCCTGCCACCGAGTCCCGTCCGCCGGGCGGGGTCCGGGGAACGGCGGCGGGGGGGGGGGGCGGGGGGCGGCGG
>NZ_JBSHBN010000315.1:0-3182 GCF_053612025.1 Kitasatospora sp. NPDC054768 | reverse complement strand
CTGAGGACAAGCCCTCGGCCTATTAGTACCGGTCAACTCCACCCCTCACAGGGCTTCCATATCCGGCCTATCAACCCAGTCGTCTACTGGGAGCCTTACCCTCTCAAGGAGGTGGGAGTGCTCATCTCGAAGCAGGCTTCCCGCTTAGATGCTTTCAGCGGTTATCCCTCCCGAACGTAGCCAACCAGCCATGCCCTTGGCAGGACAACTGGCACACCAGAGGTTCGTCCGTCCCGGTCCTCTCGTACTAGGGACAGCCCTTCTCAACACTCCTACGCGCACAGCGGATAGGGACCGAACTGTCTCACGACGTTCTAAACCCAGCTCGCGTACCGCTTTAATGGGCGAACAGCCCAACCCTTGGGACCTACTCCAGCCCCAGGATGCGACGAGCCGACATCGAGGTGCCAAACCATCCCGTCGATATGGACTCTTGGGGAAGATCAGCCTGTTATCCCCGGGGTACCTTTTATCCGTTGAGCGACGGCGCTTCCACAAGCCACCGCCGGATCACTAGTCCCTACTTTCGTACCTGCTCGACCCGTCAGTCTCACAGTCAAGCTCCCTTGTGCACTTACACTCAACACCTGATTGCCAACCAGGCTGAGGGAACCTTTGGGCGCCTCCGTTACTCTTTAGGAGGCAACCGCCCCAGTTAAACTACCCACCAGACACTGTCCCTGATCCGGATCACGGACCCAGGTTAGACATCCAGCACGACCAGAGTGGTATTTCAACGACGACTCCACCAAGACTGGCGTCAAGGCTTCAAAGTCTCCCACCTATCCTACACAAGCCGAACCGAACACCAATATCAAGCTATAGTAAAGGTCCCGGGGTCTTTCCGTCCTGCTGCGCGAAACGAGCATCTTTACTCGTAATGCAATTTCACCGGGCCTATGGTTGAGACAGTCGAGAAGTCGTTACGCCATTCGTGCAGGTCGGAACTTACCCGACAAGGAATTTCGCTACCTTAGGATGGTTATAGTTACCACCGCCGTTTACTGGCGCTTAAGTTCTCAGCTTCGCCCGGACGAATCCAAGCTAACCGGTCCCCTTAACGTTCCAGCACCGGGCAGGCGTCAGTCCGTATACATCGCCTTACGGCTTCGCACGGACCTGTGTTTTTAGTAAACAGTCGCTTCTCGCTGGTCTCTGCGGCCACCCCCAGCTCGGAGTGCAAGACTCGTCACCAGGAATGGCCCCCCTTCTCCCGAAGTTACGGGGGCATTTTGCCGAGTTCCTTAACCATAGTTCACCCGAACGCCTCGGTATTCTCTACCTGACCACCTGAGTCGGTTTGGGGTACGGGCCGCCATGAAACTCGCTAGAGGCTTTTCTCGACAGCATAGGATCATCCACTTCACCACAATCGGCTCGGCATCAGGTCTCAGCCTCAATGAGTGACGGATTTGCCTATCACTCGGCCTACACCCTTACCCCGGGACAACCACCGCCCGGGCTGGACTACCTTCCTGCGTCACCCCATCGCTCACCTACTACCCCGTTGGGTCACCGGCTCCACCACTTCCCTTTGCCCGAAGGCTCCAGGACGGCTTCACGGGCTTAGCATCAAGAGGTTCAGCGTTGGCGCTTCAAAGCGGGTACGGGAATATCAACCCGTTGTCCATCGACTACGCCTGTCGGCCTCGCCTTAGGTCCCGACTTACCCTGGGCAGATCAGCTTGACCCAGGAACCCTTGGTCAATCGGCGCAAGAGTTTCCCACTCTTGTATCGCTACTCATGCCTGCATTCTCACTCGTATACCGTCCACGACTGGTTTCCACCGCCGCTTCACCCGGCACACGACGCTCCCCTACCCATCACAGCAGGCGTTGGCCCTATATGCTGCAATGACACGACTTCGGTGATGTGCTTGAGCCCCGCTACATTGTCGGCGCGGAATCACTTGACCAGTGAGCTATTACGCACTCTTTCAAGGGTGGCTGCTTCTAAGCCAACCTCCTGGTTGTCTCTGCGACTCCACATCCTTTCCCACTTAGCACACGCTTAGGGACCTTAGTCGGTGTTCTGGGCTGTTTCCCTCTCGACCATGGAGCTTATCCCCCACAGTCTCACTGCCACGCTCTCACTTACCGGCATTCGGAGTTTGGCTAAGGTCAGTAACCCGGTAAGGCCCATCGCCTATCCAGTGCTCTACCTCCGGCAAGAAACACGTGACGCTGCACCTAAATGCATTTCGGGGAGAACCAGCTATCACGGAGTTTGATTGGCCTTTCACCCCTAACCACAGGTCATCCCCCAGGTTTTCAACCCTGGTGGGTTCGGTCCTCCACACGGTCTTACCCGCGCTTCAACCTGCCCATGGCTAGATCACTCCGCTTCGGGTCTTGGGCATGCAACTCAACCGCCCTATTCGGACTCGCTTTCGCTACGGCTACCCCACACGGGTTAACCTCGCTACACACCGCAAACTCGCAGGCTCATTCTTCAAAAGGCACGCAGTCACGGCCCACCAGCAAGCTGATGAACGACGCTCCCACGGCTTGTAGGCACACGGTTTCAGGTACTATTTCACTCCGCTCCCGCGGTACTTTTCACCATTCCCTCACGGTACTATCCGCTATCGGTCACTAGGGAATATTTAGGCTTAGCGGGTGGTCCCGCCAGATTCACACGGGATTTCTCGGGCCCCGTGCTACTTGGGAGTTCTTCAAACGAGCCGTACAGATTTCGTCTACGGGGGTCTTACCCTCTACGCCGGACCTTTCGCATGTCCTTCGACTACCCATACGGTTTCTGACTCGCCGACCGGCCGGCAGACCGATCAAGAAAAATCCCACGACCCCCTGAGCGCAACCCCTGCCGGGTCTCACACGCTCAAGGTTTAGCCTCATCCAGTTTCGCTCGCCACTACTCCCGGAATCACGGTTGTTTTCTCTTCCTGCGGGTACTGAGATGTTTCACTTCCCCGCGTTCCCTCCACACTGCCTATGTGTTCAGCAGCGGGTGACAGCCCATGACGACTGCCGGGTTTCCCCATTCGGACACCCCCGGATCAAAGCTCGGTTGACAGCTCCCCGGGGCCTATCGCGGCCTCCCACGTCCTTCATCGGTTCCTAGTGCCAAGGCATCCACCGTGCGCCCTTAAAAACTTGGCCACAGATGCTCGCGTCCACTGTGCAGTTCTCAAACAACGACCAGTCACACACCCTCGACA
>NZ_JBSHBN010000314.1:0-3239 GCF_053612025.1 Kitasatospora sp. NPDC054768 | reverse complement strand
CCTGCGTACGTGCGAGGGCCTCAGGCCGTGGCGCCGGCCGACGCCTTCTCCGGAGCGTTCTCCGGGAAGTGGCAGGCCACCTGGTGCCCGGTCGCCAGCACCGTCAGCGGCGGCTCCTGGCTCGCGCACACGTCCTGCGCCTTCCAGCACCGGGTGCGGAAGCGGCAGCCGCTGGGCGGGTTGATCGGCGAGGGGACGTCGCCCTTGAGCAGGATGCGCTCGCGGCCCGCGCGCTGGCGGCGGCGCGGGTCGGGGACGGGCACGGCGGACATCAGCGCGTTGGTGTACGGGTGCATCGGGCTGCGGTAGAGCGAGTCCCGGTCGGCGATCTCCACGATCTTGCCGAGGTACATCACCGCGACCCGGTCCGAGACGTGCCGGACCACCGAGAGGTCGTGCGCGATGATCAGGTAGGTCAGCCCGAGTTCCTGCTGGAGGTCGTCCAGCAGGTTGACCACCTGCGCCTGGATCGAGACGTCCAGCGCGGAGACCGGCTCGTCCGCGACGATCATCTTCGGCTTCAGCGCGAGCGCCCGGGCGATGCCGATGCGCTGGCGCTGGCCGCCGGAGAACTCGTGCGGGTAGCGGTTGTAGTGCTCGGGGCTGAGCCCGCACAGTTCCAGCAGTTCCTGGACGGCCTTCTTGAGCCCGCCCTCCGGCACCGCGTTCTGGAGCTTGAAGGGCGCGCCGACGATGGTGCCGACGGTGTGCCGGGGGTTCAGCGAGGAGTACGGGTCCTGGAAGATCATCTGGATGTCGCGGCGCAGCGGCCGCATCGCCCCGACGCCCAGGTGGGTGATGTCGGTGCCCTCGAACTCGATGGTCCCGCCGGTCGGTTCGTCGAGCCGGGTGACCAGTCGGCCCATGGTCGACTTGCCGCAGCCGGACTCGCCCACGACGCCCAGGGTCTCGCCGGCGTTGACCGTGAAGTCGATGCCGTCGACGGCCCGCACCGCGCCGGTCTGGCGCCGCAGCAGCCCGCCGCGGATCGGGAAGTGCCGGGTCAGGCCGGCCACCTTCAGCAGCGGCTCGCGGCCGGGGGCGGGTGCCGGCGACGGGATCGTGGCCGCCTGAGTGTCCGTCATCGGTTCTCTCCAGAAAGGTGGTACGAGGCCGGGCTCACAGCCGGGGCGCGATCTCTTCGGCGAAGATGCGGTGCCGCTCGTCGGCCGCCAGGTGGCAGGCCGCGAAGTGCCCGGGCGCGGCCTCGGCCAGCACCGGAAGCTCGCCGGTGGAGCGCCCGCCGGTCAGGTCGGCGTACGGGCAGCGCGGGTGGAAGGCGCAGCCGGACGGCACGTTGATCAGGCTGGGCGGGGTGCCCTTGACCGGCACCAGCCGGTCCTGGAGTTCCCGGTCCAGCCGCGGCATCGACCCCAGCAGGCCCCAGGTGTAGGGGTGTTCGGGCGCGTCGAAGAGGGTCTCGGCCGGGCCGCGCTCGACGCACTTGCCGCCGTACATGACCAGGATGTCGTCGGCCAGCTCGGCGACCACCCCGAGGTCGTGGGT
This sequence comes from Kitasatospora sp. NPDC054768, assembly GCF_053612025.1. Classification (NCBI taxonomy): domain Bacteria; kingdom Bacillati; phylum Actinomycetota; class Actinomycetes; order Kitasatosporales; family Streptomycetaceae; genus Kitasatospora; species Kitasatospora sp. NPDC054768. The sequence continues at coordinate 1,733 of NZ_JBSHBN010000314.1, read as the reverse complement.
GATGATGATGACGGCGGAGCCGAACTCCTCCTGGAGGTCGCGGATGAGGTCCAGGATCTGCGCCTGGACGGTGACGTCCAGGGCGGTGGTGGGCTCGTCGGCGATCAGCAGCGAGGGGTCGTTGACCAGCGCCATGGCGATCATGGCGCGCTGGCGCATGCCGCCGGAGAACTGGTGCGGGTAGTCGTCCACCCGGCGGTCGGGCTGCGGGATGCCGACCCGGTCGAGCATCTCGATCGCCCGGGCCCTGGCCTGCTTCTTCGAGGCCTGGGGGTGGTGCACCCGGTACGCCTCGACGATCTGCTGCCCCACCGTGTAGTAGGGGTGCATCGCGGTCAGCGGGTCCTGGAAGATCATCGCCATGTCGCGGCCGCGCAGTTGGCGCACCCGGTCCGGGCCGGCCGCGATCAGGTCCTCGCCGTTCAGCCGGATCTCGCCGCTGATCCGGGCCCGCTTGGAGCGGTGCAGGCCCATGATGCCCAGCGAGGTGACGGACTTGCCGGAGCCGGACTCGCCGACGATGCCGAGGGTGCGCCCCTTGTGGAGGTCGAAGCTGACCCCGTCCACCGAGCGGACCAGGCCGTCGTCGGTGTCGAAGTGGATCCGCAGGTCGCGGACCGAGAGGAAGGGGTCGCCCGACGGGGTCTGCGCGGCGTCCGCCGGGGACTTCTGGAGGTCGGTCACGAGAGCCTCACCCGGGGGTCGACGAGGGCGTACAGGAGGTCGACCACGAGGTTGCAGGCGACGATGAAGAAGGCGGCGAGCAGGGTGACGCCGAGGATCTTGGGCAGGTCGTTGTCGGAGATCGCCTGGACGGCGAACTGGCCGACGCCCTGGAGCGAGAAGACCTGCTCGGTGATCAGCGCGCCGCCGAGCAGCAGCCCGAGGTCCATGCCGAAGATCGTGACGATCGGGGTGAGCGCGGCGCGCAGCCCGTGCCGGGTGACGACCTTGCGCTCGACCAGGCCCTTGGCCCGGGCGGTGCGGATGTAGTCCTCGCTCATGGTCTCCAGCATTCCGGCGCGGGTGAGCCGGGCGTAGAGCGCGGAGTAGAGGAAGGCCAGCGAGATCCAGGGCAGGATCAGGTTGCGGGCCCACATCAGCGGGTTGTCGGTGAAGTTCACGTACTGCAGGTTGTCCAGGATCGGCCACTCGTAGCTGAACAGCGTGAGCAGCAGCGCGCCGGTGAAGAAGACCGGCAGCGAGACGCCGGCGAGCGCGACGCCCATGGAGAGCCGGTCGAAGATCGAGCGCGGCTTGAGCGCGGAGACGACGCCGGTGGCGACGCCGGAGACCAGCCAGAGCACCGCCGCACCGGCGGCGAGCGACATGGTGACCGGGATCCGCTTGGTCAGCTCGGGCCAGACCTCCAGGTGGTTCTTGAAGGAGTAGCCGAAGCAGGGCACGTGACAGGTGGCCGGTTCCGGGCCGAACGTGTACTCGGCACCGCTGACCAGCCCCTTGAGGAAGTGCCAGTACTGGGTGTACAGCGGCTGGTCGAAGCCGAGGTTCTGCTTGACCGCGGCGATCGCCTCGGGCGACGGGTTCTTCCCGATGTACTGGGCGGCCAGTTGGTCGGCCGTCTCTCCGGCGAGTCGCGGGAGCAGGAAGAAGATCGCGAAGGTGACCACGCTGACGACCAGCAGCAAAATCGCCGCCGCGATGATCCTGCGGATGATGTAGGCAAACACAGTTGGGCGGCTCCGGCGGCCCGCCGCCGTCCGGGATCGTCC
>NZ_JBSHBN010000313.1:0-3382 GCF_053612025.1 Kitasatospora sp. NPDC054768 | reverse complement strand
GGTGAAGGCGAACGAGGCCGCCAAGAGCAGCAAGGACGCGGCGGGTGCCGCGCTGAGCGCCAAGGGCAACGCGGATTCCGCGGCGGGTTCGGCCGAGCAGGCCGGTGCCTACGCGGACAGCGCCGGCGGGCAGTCGGCCAAGGCCAAGCAGGCCGCGGCCGCGACGCGCCGCTCGGCCGCCGAGGCCGGCCGTGCCGCCGCCGCCTCCCAGCAGCTGGCGGCCGAGGCCGTCACGAAGGCCGAGGCCGCCGCGGCGCTCCTGAAGTCCGCGGGCGAGCACGCCGCCGCCGCGGCCCAGGCCGCCCGGGACGCCGCCGACCACGCCGGTCAGAGCAGCAACGCCGCGCAGGAGTCCACCGACCACGCGAACGCCGCCTCCGGCTTCGCCACGGACGCCCAGACCGCGGTCGACAAGGCCAACGAGATCCAGGACCTGGCCCGCCGCACCGAGGCCGAGGACCTGACCAACCGCACCGCGGCCGCCGTGGAGAAGGCCCGCAAGGCCAAGGCCGACCAGGCCGACAAGCAGGCGCAGACCGACCAGGCGGCCCAGGAGGTCCAGAAGGCGAAGGCCGAGGCCGACCGCCTCGCCCTGCTGGCCAACCAGCCCGGCGCCACCCCGGCGCAGGTCTCCACCGACGGCCGCAAGCTCGCCCTCATCTCCCGCAAGATCTCCGGGGACTGGGGGGAGAAGGCGGCCGACGCGGCCCTCTCCGGCCCGGACACGGCCGTGTTCTCCTACCTGAAGAGCGGCCGCAAGCAGGCCGAGGAGCACGACGCGCGCGACCGAGCCACGCAGATCTACACGGACTCCGACAGCGACACCGTCCGCACCGCCGCCTACACCGCGCTGCAGGGCAACACGGACCAGGTCGGCACGTTCCTGACCAGTGGCCGGGACGAGGCCGCCGCGCCGGACAACCGGCTGACGATCACCCGCATCAGCGACAACGCCGGCCCGGCCGTCAAGGCCGCCGCCGACGCCGCGCTGCGGGTCAACACCCCCGCCGCGCTGCGGGACTTCCTCGGCAAGGGACTGACCGACGCCCAGGCCGCCGACGACCGCCTGACCGCCGTCCGGCTGGAGGACGCCCAGGACACCGAGCCCGAGCTCAAGGCCGCCGCCCGGATCGCCCTCGAAGGCCCCGTCCAGGACCTGCGCACCTTCGTGGCCCGGGGCCAGTACACCGCCCAGCAGCGCGACCGGCTCACCGCCGTCCACGTCGCCGACGTCAAGGGCCTGATCGCCGAAGCCACCGCCAACGCCGCGACCGCCCAGCAGAACGCGGCCACGGCCCAGGCCGCCGCCGCCACCGCGCGAGGCGCCGCCGACCAGGCCAACGGCTACGCCGCCGCGGCCACGGCATCGGCCAACACCGCCGCCGACCAGGTCGCCAAGGCCCAGGCCGCCGCCGACGCCGCCCAGGCCGACGCCGCCAGGGCCGCCGCATCCGCGAAGACCGCGAACGCCGCCAAGGCCTCCGCCAACCGCGACGCCGCCAAGGCCGTCTACTCCGCCAACCAGGCCGAGAGCTCGTCCCGGCAGGCGCACCACTCCGCAGCCGAAGCCAATGAGTCCGCCAGCGCCGCCCGTGCTTCCGCCGAGGCGGCCGGCAAGGACGCGACGGCCGCCCAGGCCGCCGCCGACGACGCCCACGCGAACTACGAGGTGAAGCAGCAGGCCGAGGAGAAGGCCCGGCTCGCCAAGCTGGAGGCCGAGCGCAAGGAGGCCGAAGCCAAGGCCCAGGCCGAGAAGGAGAAGCAGGACGCGATCGCGGGGATCGAGGAGGAGATCAAGAAGGCGAAGGAGGACAGCGAGAACGTCAGCTACCTCTACCACCTCTTCTCCGAGAGCATCCACCTCACCCTCGACGTCATCGGCGGCGCCGGCGGCGTCATCGCCCCCGGCCTCGCCGACATCGCCGACCTCGTCAACTGCGCCTACTACGCCGTCGAGGGCCGCACCACCGAGGCGGTCACCTCCTGCATCGGCGCGATCCCCTTCATCGGCGACGGCGCCGCCATCGCCAAACTCGCCCAGTGGGCCAAGAAGTTCGGCTCCTGGGGCGAGAAGGCCGTCGAGTTCATCCAGAAGCTCGTCACGCGCGTTCCGCCGGCCTGCCCGCTGAACAGCTTCCCGGCCGGCACCCGCGTCCTGATGGCCGACGGCTCCACCCGTGCCATCGAGACCGTCCAGGTCGGCGACGAGGTCCTCGCCACCGATCCCACCACCGGACTGGCCGGACCCCGCCGGGTCACGGACACCGTCTACACCCCGGACGACCGCGACTTCACCGACATCTCCCTCGGTGCGGGCCGGTCACTCACCAGCACCGACCACCACCCCTTCTGGGCCGAGAACCGGAAGCAGTGGACCGACGCCGCCGACCTCCGGGCCGGCGACGAACTGCGCGACCCGGCCGGACAGGCCCAGCCGATCGAGAGCGTCCGGCACTGGAACACCCTCCAGGGCGCGTACAACCTCACCGTCGACGAGATCCACACGTACTACGTGCTGGCAGGCGACCTGCCGGTCCTGGTCCACAATGCGCCGTACTGTCCGAAGCGTCTCGCCCTCGGTCTCACCGAGATCGAAGAGGACGGCAAACTGCTGTTGAATTTCGCCAAGACGAACAAGGCGAAGTCCTACCTGACCTTCCCCAAGGACACGCCCTGGAGGGACACCGTCCGCGAGGCGCTCAAGCCGGACGGCGACACCAAGATCTTCTTCAACCTCGACGGCATCGGGGCGGAAAAGGCCCGACAGTGGGCCGCTGAATTCGAGGGGGTCGAGGTTCCCGAAAAATACTTCACGTCCTGGGAGCTGGCCCAGATCAAGGCCGCGCCGGCGGAGGTGCGGAAGTCGCGCGTGAAGTTCTTCCTGAAGGGCGAGGAAGTCGCAAGCCCCTTCGACTGAGACGAGGCCCTGAGCATGAGCGATGAGATGACGTTCCTGGCCGGAATCGAGGATCTTCCCCTGCGGACCGGGCGGGCGTTCCGCCCGTGGTCCTATTCGGTGTCGCACCGCCGCCTGGTGCTGCGCACCTGGGAGGACAGTCAGAGGCCGGTCCTGGAAATGGAGTTCCTGAACGTCACGGGAATGAAGCTCCGCCGAACCTTCGACAATCTGGTTGTCTCCGAGGGCGGTGCGCTCCCCGAGGTCGACGAATTCGTGGGCCTGTCGGACGAGGACCGCGAATTCCACCGGACCCTGCTGTTGTCCGACGGCACGCACCAGGGGTTCGTCGTGTGCAGCCGCATGAATCTCATGAGCGGCCTGTGACACGGGGCCTCGGCCCCTGAGGCGTGAAGGCGTCCTGCCGGACCCGTCCGGCAGGAAGCCGATACCGTCGGCGCGCGCGGCCCCCACCCATAAGCGGGG
>NZ_JBSHBN010000312.1:0-3473 GCF_053612025.1 Kitasatospora sp. NPDC054768 | reverse complement strand
GAACCCGCCAACGGCTTCCACGTCACCCGGTACCGCCAGGAGTCCACCACCGAATCCACCCGGCGCCGCTGCCGCCACGAGGACAGCACCGGCAGGACGGAGCCCAGCTCCTCGGGCGCCCGGTCGATGTCCAGGGCCGCGGCGAGTTCGCCGAGGTCCTGGCGCTCCACGGCCTGCCAGAAGCGCGCCTCGTCCGGGTCGGCCACGACGGCCGTTCCGGGCGCGGCCTTCGGCCAGTAGCGCTCCCGCTGGAAGGCGTAGGTCGGCAGCGGGGCCGGACGGCCGGCGGGCAGCAGCCCGGACCAGTCGATCTCCGCCCCGGCCGTCCACAGCGTGGCGAGCGCCCGCAGTGCCGTGTCGGCGTCGTCCCGGTCCTTGCGCAGCAGCGGCGCGCACACCGCGTCGGGGAGCATCCGGCCGGCCAGCGCGGTCAGCACGCCGTCCGGGCCGAGCTCCACGAAGCGGGTGACGCCCCGGCCGTGCAGCGCCTCGACGCCGTCGGCGAAGCGGACGGCCTCGCGGACCTGCCGCACCCAGTAGGACGGGGTGGACATCAGCCCGGGCCCGGCGAGTTCGCCGGTCAGGTCGGAGACAATCGGCAGCTGCGGCTCCGAGTAGGTCAACTCCGCCAGCACGGCGGCGAATTCTTCGAGCATCGGCTCCATCAGGGCCGAGTGGAAGGCGTGCGAGACGGTGAGCCGGCTGGTCTTGCGGCCCTCGGCCCGCCAGCGCTCGGCGAGCTCCTCGACCACCTCGGTCGGGCCCGAAACCACCAGCGAGGTCGGCCCGTTGACGGCCGCGACGTCCAGGCGGTCGCCGATCGCCTCCCGGACCTCGGCCTCGGTGGCCTGCACCGCCAGCATCGCTCCGCCCTCGGGCAGCGCCTGCATCAGCCGGCCGCGCGCCGCCACCAGGGCGCACGCGTCGGCCAGCGAGAACACGCCCGCCACATGGGCGGCGGCGATCTCACCGATCGAGTGGCCGAGCAGGAAGTCGGCCGTCACGCCCCAGGATTCGAGCAGCCGGTACGAGGCGACCTCGACCGCGAACAGCCCGGCCTGCGCCCACACCGTCCGGTCCAGATCCTCGACGCCCTCGAACACCACGTCCTTCACCGGCCGGTCCAGCAGCAGGTCGAACTCCGCGCAGACCGCGTCGAAGGCCTCCGCGAACACCGGGAACCGCGCGTACAGCCCGGCCCCCATCCCGGCCCGCTGCGCGCCCTGACCAGTGAACAGGAAGGCCGTACCTCCCTGCGCCGTGACGCCCGAGACCACCTGGGCCGAGGGCTCGCCCGCCGCCAGCGCGGCGACACCGGAGCGCAGTTCGTCCCGGTCGCCGCCGAACACCACCGCGCGGTGGTCCAGCGCGGCCCGGGACAGCAGCCCCGCGGCCACCTCCGCCGGAGCGAACTCCGGTGCGGCCGCGAGGAATCCGGCCAGTCGCCCGGCCTGCGCCGCCAGTGCGGAGGCGGTCCGCCCCGACACCGGCCACGGCAGCACACCCTCGACGGCCACCGTCTCCTCGGCCGCCACCGTCGGAGCGGCCTCCAGGATCACGTGGGCGTTGGTGCCGCTGATCCCGAAGGAGGACACGCCCGCGCGCCGCGGCCGGTCCAGCTCGGGCCACGGGCGGGACTCGGTGAGCAGTTCCACCGCGCCCGCCGACCAGTCGACCTCGGAGGTCCGCTGCTCCGCGTGCAGCGTGGCCGGCAGGACGCCGTGCCGCAGCGCCTGCACCATCTTGATCACACCCGCCACACCGGCCGCGGCCTGGGTGTGGCCGATGTTGGACTTGATCGCGCCGAGCCAGAGCGGCTCACCGGCCCGCTCCTGGCCGTACGTGGCCAGCAGCGCCTGGGCCTCGATCGGGTCGCCCAGGCGGGTACCGGTGCCGTGCGCCTCCACCGCGTCCACCTCGGCGGCCGACAGCCCGGCACTCGCCAGCGCCTGCCGGATCACCCGCTCCTGCGAGGGACCGTTCGGGGCGGTGAGGCCGTTGGACGCGCCGTCCTGGTTGACCGCGCTGCCGCGCACCACCGCGAGCACCTCGTGCCCGTTGCGCCGCGCGTCCGACAGCCGCTCCAGCACCAGCACGCCGACGCCTTCCGACCAGCCGGTGCCGTCCGCCTCGGCCGAGAAGGCCTTGCAGCGCCCGTCCGAGGCCAGGCCGCCCTGCCGGGCGAACTCGGCGAAGGCGGTGTTGGTGGACATCACGGTGACACCGCCGGCCAGCGCCAGTTCGCACTCGCCCCGGCGCAGCGCCTGCGCCGCGAGGTGCAGGGCGACCAGCGAGGCGGAGCAGGCCGTGTCCACGGTCAGCGCCGGCCCTTCGAGACCGAAGGCGTACGCCACCCGGCCGGAGAGCACCGACGCGGCGTTGCCGGTCAGCACATGCCCCTCGACCTCCTCGTCGGAGGCGGCGAGCAGCGTGCCGTAGTCCTGGCCGTTGGTGCCGACGAAGACGCCGACGGGGGCGCCGTGGACGGACAGCGGGTCGGTGCCCGCCGATTCGAAGGCCTCCCAGGACGCCTCCAGCAGCAGCCGCTGCTGGGGGTCCATTGCCAGCGCCTCGCGCGGCGAGATGCCGAACAGGCTCGCGTCGAAGTCGGTCGCGTGCCGGAGGAAGCCGCCCTCGGGCGCGTACGTCCCGGCGTCGCGGTCGAGGTCCCAGCCGCGGTCGGTCGGGAACGGGCCGACGCCGTCCGCGCCGTCGGTCAGCAGCTGCCACAGTTCGGCGGGCGTGCCGACGTCGCCGGGGAAGCGGCAGCTCATGCCGACGATCACGATCGGCTCGTCGGTCCCGGCCGGTGCGGGCGCCATCGCCTCGGTCAGCACGGCCCGGTCACCGAGCATCAGGCCGAGCAGGTGATCGGCGAGCCGGGTGGGCGTCGGGTGGTCGAACACGAGCGTCGTCGGCAGCCGCAGCGCGGTCTCGGCGCTGAGCCGGTTGCGCAGTTCGACGGCGGTCAGCGAGTCGAAGCCCAGCTCCCGGAAGGCCCGGGCGGGCGCCACCGCGTCGACCGAGGCGTGGCCGAGCACGGACGCGGCCTGGGCCCGGACGAGGTCGAGCAGCAGCTGACGGCGCCGGCCGGCCGGCGCCGAGGCCAGCTCGGAGCCCATCGGCACGGGAGCCTCCGCCCCGGCGGGCGCGGGCCGCGCCGCGGCTTCCGGCAGGTCCGCGAGCAGGGTGCTCGGACGGGAGCCGGTGAAGCCGCCGAGGAACTGCGGCCAGTCGATGTCGGCGACGCTCACCTCGGTCTCGTCGTGGTCGACGGCCCTGGCCAGGGCCTGGATCGCGAGTTCCGGGTCCATCGGCAGCACGCCGCCGCGCCGCAGCCGCTCGACGACCACCTCGCCGGTGGCGAGGCCGTCCTGTGCCCAGGCGCCCCAGGCGATCGAGAGTCCGGCGAGACCGCGGTCGCGGCGCCGCTGGATCCAGGCGTCCAGGAAGGCGTTCGCCGCCGCGTAGTT
>NZ_JBSHBN010000311.1:0-3865 GCF_053612025.1 Kitasatospora sp. NPDC054768 | reverse complement strand
CCCCGGGAGTGGGGGCCGCCCCGCCGCGCGTGGAACCGGGGGCTACTTCCTGCGCAGGTCGCCCGAGAAGCCGCCGACCAGCAGGTGCAGGCTGCCGTCCGGATTGCGGGTGTACACCTGGTCGTACGGGACGGCGGCGCAGCCGCTGAGCGTGCTCATCGGGGCGGTGCGCAGCACCACCCGGTCCGGGGTGGCCTGGACCAGGTTGGCGGTCGCGTCGCAGTAGCGGGTGCCCGCTCCCTCGTTGTTGTGGATCTGCGCGACCGGGTCGTTGGCCCGGCCCTGGGCGATGGTGATCGAGAAGTCCGGCTTGACGAGGGTCTGTTGGCTGCCCAGGTCGCCCTGCCAGGAGCCGAGGAAGGCGGCCGGGATCTCGCCGCCCGGCGTCGGGGCGGCGGAGGTGGCGGCGGGCGGGGTGCTGCCGGAGCCGGAGCCGGTGCCGTCGGTGTCGTTGCCGCGCACGGCCAGGACCACCGCGGTGCCGGCCGCCGCGACGGCCAGGACGGCGGCGACCAGCAGCACGCCGGGGCCGGGCCGGCCGCGGGTCGGCTGCGGCGGGGGTGCGTACGGGGGCCGGTACGGCGGGGGCCGTGTCGGGGAGTACGGCGTCGGCGTGCCCGGGGGCGTGGGCGTGGGCGTGGGCGTGGGCGTGGGCGTTCCGGGGGCCGGCGCCCCCGGGGTCGGCGGTGCGGCGTGCCACGGCTCCGCCGGGCCGAACTGCCCGGTGGGAGCGCCGGGTCGGGCCGGAGAGTCACTGTCCAGGTCCAGCAGTTCGACCGCGAGCGCGGCCAGCGCGGCGGCGATCGCGGGCGGCAGCCACTCCCGTCGCTCCAGCCGCTCGCCCGCCGTCGGGTCGGCCGCCGTCAGCCGCTCGCGCAGCTGGGCGGGAGTGGGCCGGCGGGCCGGGTCCTTGGCCAGGCACGCCGTCAGCAGGGCGCGCAACTCCCGGTCGGCCACGTCGAGTTCCGGCTCCTCGTGAAGGACCCGGTAGAGCAGGACGGGCGCGCTCACCCCCGAGCCGAACGGCGCGGTGCCGGTAGCGGCGTGGGCGAGTACGGCGCCGAGCGAGAAGACGTCCGAGGCGGGCCCGGCGCGGCGCCCCTCGGCCTGCTCGGGGGAGAGGTAGCCCGGGGAGCCGACCACGAAGCCCGACCGGGTGAGCGCGGTCGCCGCGTCCAGTGCCCGGGTGATCCCGAAGTCGATCAGGCGCGGGCCGTCCAGCGCCAGCAGCACGTTCGACGGCTTGACGTCCCGGTGCACCAGCCCCTGGGCGTGCACGGCCTGCAGCGCCTCGGCGAGCCCCACCCCGAGGGAGCGGACGGCGGCGACGGGCAGCGGGCCGAACTCCCGCACGGCGGCGGCCAGCGAGGGCCCGGCGACGTACCCGGTGGCCACCCAGGGCTGGGCGCCCTCGGTGTCCGCGTCCAGCACCGGGGCCGTCCAGCGGCCGCCGACCCGCCGGGCGGCGGCCACCTCGTTGCGGAACCGCACCCGGAACTCCCGGTCCGCCGCGAACTGCTCGTGCACCAGCTTGACGGCCACCGTGCGGCCGCCCGCCGTCCGGCCCAGGTAGACCCGGCCCATGCCGCCCGCACCGAGTCTCCGCAGCAGGCGGTACTCGCCCACCTGCCGGGGATCCCCGTCCCCCAGTGCCTCCACGCCGACTCTCCCCTCGCCGCGCCCGTCCGTACTCCACGCCAGACGGTACCGCCGGGACGGGCGGTTCCGGTTCGGGCCGACGGCCGCGGAACGAGTGCGGGTCTGTGGGTGGCCGGGGCCGATTCAGCTCCGGGCGGCTCCACTGGGCGCCTTGCCGGAGGCATCGGCCTGGGTGCGGCTCGCGGCGGCCTCGCCGTCGGGCGTGCCCTGTCCGTCCGCGTTCGCGCCGTGTCCGTTCGCGCCGTGTCCGTTCGCGCTGTGCCCGTTCGCCTCGTGGGCGCCGTGCCCGTTCCGGGAGGCGAGCGAGGCCGGCTCCGGCAGGTGCGCCTGGTGGTCCGGCGGGTAGAACTGCCGGGCCCAGTGCCGCATCGCGCCGATCGGCCCGTCGCCCTGGGCGAGCCGGGGCGGGGAGACGTACCGCTTGGTGGACCAGATCGGGAAGTCCGCCGAGGTGAACTCCAGGTTGCGCCGGAACATCGGGCCCGCCAGCAGCCTGGTCACCACCCGGCTGACGGTCCGGGCGACGGCCGGTGGCAGCCCGGACGGCTCCGCCATCACGAAGCGGCTCGCCTGCCGCAGCTGCATCCGGCCGGGGGCGACCTGGGTGGCCATGACCAGCGAGCAGATCTTCAGGCCGAGCGACGGGGTGTGGACGTCGGTGTGCAGGGCGGTGAGGCCGTACCCGTCCACCTCGACGTGGACCTCGCGCATTCCGAGCAGCGGGAAGGTCTCCCGGACCAGCATCGAGATGTGGAAGCCGGTGCCGTCGAACTCCACCGGTGCCGCCAGCTCGCCCTCGGGCCAGCCGTGCAGGGTGACGAAGTGGCCCAGGTCGAAGGAGTTCTCCATGACGTCCTGGGCGTAGCCGGGCATCTCGAAGGAGGCGTACCGCAGCGGCTGCCGTCCGTCGTCGAGCCGGTGCCAGGCGGGGATCTCCCAGTCCGGCTCCCGGCCGTCGTGGTGGCGCCAGACGAAGACCGCCTCGTTCACCTCGTGCACCGGCAGCTGCGTCAGCGCCGCCTTGGGTGTCTGGGTGCCGTACCCGGTGCGTACGCAGTGGCCGTCGGCGTCGAAGGCGAAGCGGTGGAACGGGCAGACCAGGTCGTTGCCCTCGACCGAGGCCAGGCCGAGGTGGGCGCCCAGGTGCGGGCAGTACGGGCGGATCGCGCGGAGGCGGCCGTTGCGCAACCGGTACAGCACGACGTCCTCGCCCGCGAGCTGGCGGGTGAGCACGGTGCCGGGCTTGAGCTCGGCGGAGAAGGCGAGTGCGGACCAGCCGTCGGGATAGGGCAGCGCCGGTGGCAGGGCGACGTCGGCCGCGGTCGGGCGGTTGCTGACGGGGTGGACGTGCTTGGACACGCGCATGAAGTCTCCTGTCGGTCTGTCCGGCGCCGCCCCTCCCAGGCGATTAGCGCTCGAACAGAATGGAATTCAGATGCTATCCACGGAACGGGAGCCCGTGCACGGACAATCCCCCTAAGCAGCAACAAGTCTGATGATCCGCCAGGTATGAGTTTTCAAGGATTCGACAGATCCCGGGCACCCGCCCGGCTCCTGGGCGGGCGTGTCCGAGCACCTCGGCGGGGCTCCGCCGGCGAGCGGCGGCCGAACGGGGGCAGAACGGGGGCCGAGCAGCGGCCGAGCGGGTCGAACGGGGAGGCGGACGGCACCCGGGCCGGAGCCGGGCCGTCGGGACCGGGCGGCATCCCTTCGGGCCCGTACCTCGGGACGATCGGTGCCGGCGACGGATTCCGCGGTCCCGGGACCGGGGTTTTCCTTTCCGGTCGCTCCGCGATTTCCCGGCCGGCCCGTTTCCGGCCGCCGTGCGCGGCGCTTCCCGCCGCGCGGTCGAAGAAGGGTCGAGAGGCGCTGGAAAGAGCTTTCAGGCGGGGGTGCGGTGTGTTGTGGTGGGTGCCGGGGAGCCCGGGCCGCGGGTGGTTCGACGACCGTGGGCGGGCGGAGCACCGCTGGTCGGTGGCGCATCGGTGGCGTAGACGCTCGCGCATGGAGCTGAGAGCGGCGGCTATGGATCGTCCGGGCAGGGGGGATTTGAATGGTGCCACGACGACGAACCGATCGGGCGCAACCGGCGCCTTCGAGGATCGGTCTCCGGTGATTCCTCCGAGTCTTGGAATGAGGGTGTTCGTGATGGCTGGTGTGGTGGATCTCGCGGTCGGGTCCGGTGTGGTGCTGGTGGTCGGTGGGA
>NZ_JBSHBN010000310.1:0-3882 GCF_053612025.1 Kitasatospora sp. NPDC054768 | reverse complement strand
GCGTGCCCGGGAACGCCGGGAGGGCCGGGCCGGCATCAGCCGCGGCCCGGCCCTCCCGGGCGTCGGTGCGTTGCGGGTCAGCCCTGCTGGGCGGACTTGCGGCGGCGCAGCACCACGAGGGTGCCGACACCGGCCGCCAGGACGGCGCCGCCGGCGGCCGCGATGGCGGTGGTGTTGTCACCGCCACCGGTCTGGGCCAGGGCCTTGTCGCTGCCGTCCGCGGCGGCCTTGGCCTTGTCGACGGCGGCCGGGGTCAGCGGCGGCGGGGTGATGACCGGGGGCACGACCGGGAAGTCGATCGGGCCCGCGGCGTCGCCGCTGCTCTCGGCCGGGGCCGGGGCGGTGGCCGAGCCGGAGGGCTCGCCGGTGGCCGGGGTGGTCGGCTTCTCGGTGGGCTTCTCGGTCGGCTTCTCGGTCGGCTTGCCGGTGGGCGTCTCGGTCGGCTTCTCCGTCGGCGTGGCGGTCGCGGTGGCCGACGAGGAGCTGCTCGCGGTCGGGCTGGGCTTGCCCGTCTGGGTCGGGGTCGGGCTGGGCTTGCCGGTCTGCGACGCGGTGGGCGTCGGGGACGGCTTGCCGCCGCCGTGCGCCTTGATGACGAAGCCCACGCCGCCTTCGCAGCTGAGGTGGCCGTTGTCGACCGGCTGGTGGCTGGAGTCGTCGAGCTCGGCGGCGAAGACGACCGGGACGACGCCGGCCCGGCCGAGCGGGGCACCGTCGGTGAAGGACGCCCGGACCTTGATCGGGACGTTCTTGCCGCGGTTCACCCCGAGCAGGTCGTCGGCGACCGGGTTGCCGGCCCCGTCGAGGGTGCCGAGCATCATCAGGACGGAGTCGTTCTTCTCCCCGCTCTGGTCGGGGGCGACCACGGCGGTCTGCCACTCGCCCCCGGGGAGCCGGTACTGGACCTTGAGGTCCTTCGCCTGGAGCGAGCCCGCCTTGTTCTTGAACTTGAGCAGCGGGATGAAGACGAAGTCGTGCTTCGTCCTGTTGTCGACCTTGAAGGTGAACTCGCGGGCGTCACCGCCGGCGATGAAGGTGCCGGGCACGCCGTTCAGCGAGAGGTCGAGGCTCGCGTGCGACGCCTTGTCGGCCTGCTGCGCGGCGGCGGACGGGGTGCCGGTGGCACCGACGGCCATGGCGCCCTGGGCGCCGGCCAGGACGAGCGAGGACGCGAGCGCGACGGCTCCGGCAAGGGCAAGACTGCGACGTATGGACAAGGAGACCTCACGGAAGTGTCCGGGCGAGGCCCGGGGCGCGAGGGGGCGGCCGCAGACGCCACGTACCCCCCGCGAAGCTGAAAGTCCGACGGAGAGTACCGAACGACCCGACCGGTCCGGAAGGCGGGTGGCACGCTACGAATCGAACCGGGGGGCGAAGTGCCCGAATCATCCAACTCTGGCCACTGGTAAGGCTTTTGCACCTTGCCCCGAGTCGACCGCCGGGGTGCCGCGTGACGGGTACACGTCCGAAGGACGGTAGCGCACGGCCCCCGGCGGCGGGGGCGGCCGGGGGCGGACGCGCGCGACGCCCTGTCGGCCGGGGCAGCCGTAGCCGTCGGTGCCGCGCTGCGCGGGCGGACCCGGCCCGGGGTTCAGTCCGCGAAGAACGACTTGGCCGCGATCACCGCCCGCTCGTCGTCCAGCACCTCGCCCGGGCGGCTGCCGTTGCCGAGCAGCACCCCGCCCCAGCGCATCCCCATGTACTCGGCGGTCAGCCGGAGGGTGCCGATCAGCGGCTCGGCCTTGTCGTCCTCGGTGGCGAGCGCGGTGACGCCCCAGAGCGTGCCGCCGCCCAGCCGGGCCTTGAGGTTCACCCCGGGCACCCGCATCCAGGCCGACCAGTGGTCGAGGTAGAGCTTGGCGCTGGTCGGCAGCGAGTACCAGTACAGCGGCGCGACGAAGACCAGGTCGGTGGCCGCCAGGGTCGCGTCCAGCAGCGTCCGCTCGTGGCCGGCCGGCTCGGGGTAGCTGCCGTCGCCGGTGTGCCGCAGGTCCCGGAAGGGCGGCAGCGGGTGCTCGTCGAGGCGCAGCCAACGCTGCTCGGCACCGGCCGGCAGGCTCGACCCTGCGGCCAGCCGGGCGAGCCGGGCCGAGTTGCCGTCGGCGCGGGCGCTGGCGTCGAGGAACAGGAAACGGCGCGGTGCCCCGGCGCCGGACGGCTGATCGGCCATCAGGACTCCTCCGTCGTGCATACGGTGCGGACCCAGGAGTGAGCAGCCCCCGAACGCCGGTTTATTCCGCGCCCATGCCAAAGCGCGGGCGCGGAGCACCGGGCGCGGACCGGGGGGCGGCCCGGCCGACGGTCAGTCGGGCAGTCCGGCCCGGCGGCGGGCGACGGCCGCGACGGCCGCCCAGTCCTTGTCCCCGTCGCCGTGGGCCAGCGCGTCCAGGAAGGCGTCCCGCAGGATGCTGCCGAACGGCAGCGGAACGTTGCGCGCGGCCCCCGCTTCCAGCGCGAGGCCGACGTCCTTGAGTCCGAGCGGCAGCCGGAACCCCGCCGGCTCGTAGCGGCGCTCGGCCACCATCGAGCCGTAGCCGCTGTGGATCGGCCCGGGGAAGAGCGTCCCGCTGAGCATCTCCACCAGGTCGGTCGGCCGGACGCCGTGCGCCTCGGCCAGACTGCACGCCTCGGCCATCGACTCGATCGCGCAGGCGATCAGGAAGTTGGCACTGATCTTGGCCGTGTTGGCCTGCCGGGGGCTCTCACCGAAGTGCCAGGTGCGCTCGCCCATCGCGGCGAACAGCGGCTCGGCCCGTTCCAGCAGTTCGGGCGCGCCCGCGACCAGGATGTTCAGCCGTCCCTCCGCCGCGACCGGCGGACGGCCGAGGACGGGCGCGGCGACGTAGCCGATGCCGTGCTCGGCGTACCGCTCCTCGGCCCGCTCGGCGAGCGCGAGCGAGACGGTGGCCATGTTGACGTGCAGGGTCGCCGCGGCGCCGGCCAGCAGCGCGGGGTCGAGCAGCCGCTCGACCGCCGTGTCGTTGGCGAGCATGGAGACCACCGTGTCGGCGGCGAACACCTCGGCGAGCGAGTCGGCCGCCTCCGCGCCCTCGGCCACCATGGCGGCCACCGGCCCGGGCGAGCGGTTCCAGACCCGTACGGTGTGGCCGGCCCGCAGCAGGCTGCCGGCCATGCCGCGCCCCATCGAACCCAGCCCCACGAAGCCGATCGTCCGCCCGGTCATCCCCGCACTCCCGTCGCCGCACCTGCTCGTACACGACCGACTGTACGTCAGAACGCCCGCGGGCCGACCGGTGAACCGGGCGGCGCACCGGCGGCCGGGCAGCGGCTCACGCGCAGGCGCGGGCCGGCATCCGGGTGCGGTCGTCGGCCGCCCCGCGCTCCAGTTCGGCGACCACCCGGCCGCGCAGCAGCTCGTACTGGGCCTGGAGCCGGCCGGGGCGGGCCGGCCGGGCCACCGGGCGGCCGGGGCCGACCAGTTCGTCCGGCCCGAACTGCTCACGGGTGAGGTCGATCTCGAAGCCGGTGGCGAAACGGTTCCACCAGTGGAGGTCCGTCCGCACCCCGTCGACGTACACCTCGCCCATCATGAGCTCGCCGCCGAGCAGGTCGTGCACCACCATCGCCGTCACCCCGCACTGGCCGCGGGCGGGATTGTCGGGACGCCAGTGGGCCAGATCCTCGGGCGCACAGGTGTCGACACCCCAGGAGGAGCGGATCGCACGTTCGATGTCGTTGAGGGTCCACGCCGTCATACCGGGAAGCCTGCCACGCGCCACTGACAGTGGCACCGGCTTTTCGAAGGGTCATCCCGTGTTCTGCGGCGACCCTCCCGGTGTTCACCCGAACGAGACCATGACCCGGCCGCCGGCCCTCCCCTCGCGCGGGGCGGGCCGGCGGCCGGGCTCACGTCACTTCGCC
>NZ_JBSHBN010000309.1:0-3910 GCF_053612025.1 Kitasatospora sp. NPDC054768 | reverse complement strand
CAGTCCTCACCCAGAGCGGCATCCGCCAGACCGAGGCGGTCAGCTACAAGGACTGGTTCGAGAAGGCCAGCTCCAAGATCACCGCCGAGCGCCGGATCGAGTCCAAGCTCATCGAGAACCTGGACGGCAAGGCCCAGGACCTCCAGTCCCAGGCCGACGCCGACGCCCTGATCATCGGTGTCGCGGTCGCCCTGGTGCTGCTCGTCGCCCTCGGTGGCGCCGGTCTGATCGCCCGCTCGATGGTGCGCTCGCTGACCCGCCTCCAGGCGGCGGCCGAGGACGTCGCCGAGCGCCGTCTGCCCGAGCTGGTCAAGACCCTCTCCGAGGCCGACCCGCACGACGTCGACACCACGGTCGAGCCGGTCGCCGTCGACTCCACCGACGAGATCGGCCACGTGGCCCACGCGTTCGACATGGTGCACAGCGAGGCCGTCCGCCTCGCCGCCGAGCAGGCCCTCCTGCGAGGCAACATCAACGCGATGTTCACCAACCTCTCGCGCCGCAGCCAGGGCCTCATCCAGCGCCAGCTGTCGCTCATCTCCGAGCTGGAGAGCCGCGAGGCCGACCCGGACCAGCTGGCCAACCTCTTCAAGCTGGACCACCTCGCGACCCGCATGCGCCGCAACGGCGAGAACCTCCTCGTCCTCGCCGGCGAGGACCCGGGCCGCCGCTGGACCCGTCCCGTCCCGCTGGTCGACGTGCTCCGCGCCGCCGCCTCCGAGGTGGAGCAGTACGAGCGCATCGAACTCGCCGCCGTGCCGTCGGCCGAGGTCGCCGGCCGCGTCGTCAACGACCTCGTCCACCTGCTCGCCGAGCTGCTGGAGAACGCCACCTCGTTCTCCAGCCCGCAGACCCGCGTCCGGGTCACCGGCCACGCGCTGCCGGACGGCCGCGTGCTGGTCGAGATCCACGACACCGGCATCGGCCTGAGCCCCGACGACCTCGCCGAGATCAACGAGCGCCTCGCCAACCCGCCGACGGTGGACGTCTCGGTCTCCCGCCGCATGGGCCTCTTCGTGGTCGGCCGCCTGTCCCTGCGACACGGCATCCGCATCCAGCTGCGCCCCAGCGACTCCGGCGGCACCACCGCGCTGGTCATGCTCCCCGTGGACGTCACCAATTCGGGTGACCGCCGCGGCACCGGCCGGGCCGGCTCCGGCCAGGGCAAGCAGCAGCGCGGGGTCACCCCGACGCCGCGCCAGCAGCGCCAGGTGCCGCCCGCCCGCCAGGGCGGTCCCGCCGCGCTCGGCCAGGGCCCGGCCGCGGGTGCCCCGCAGGGCGGTCGCCCGCAGCTCGGCCAGGGCGGTCCGGCCGCTCCGGCCGCTCCCGCTCCGCAGGCCGGCCCGGGTGCGCCCGCCGGCGGTCTGCCGACCCGCCAGGTCGGCAAGTCGCTGCGGGAGAACCCGGCCCCGCAGGGCGGCGCTCAGCAGGGCCAGGGCCGACGGCCCGCCCAGCCGCAGCAGAAGCAGCCGGCCCCGCAGCAGCCGCAGGCGCCGCAGCAGCAGACTCCGCAGCAGGCCCAGCAGGGCGGTCTGCCGCAGCGCGCGCCGGGCCGCCAGGGCCCGCCGCAGAGCGGCCCGAACGGCCTGCCGCGCCGCGGCGGCCGTCCGCAGCAGCCCGGTCAGCCCCAGCCGGGTCAGCCCCAGCCCGGTCAGCAGCAGCCTGGCCGGCCCGGCCAGGAACGGCAGCGTCCCGGCGGCGAGTTCGACGGCGGTCCGGGCGCCCGGACCGGCGAGCAGCCGCAGCACGGCCGCCCCGGCGGTCCCGGCACGCCGCAGCAGGGTGCCCGTCCGGGCAACCGTCCGCAGGACGGCCTGCCGCAGCGACGTCCGGCCCCGCAGGGCCCCGGTGCCCCCGGTGCCCCCGGTGCCCCCGGCCGGCCCGCCGGCCAGGTCCCGCGCGGTCCGCAGCGCCCCGGCCCGGACGCGCCGCAGCGCGACCGTCAGCCGCAGCTGCCGCCGCAGGCCCAGCAGCAGCCCCAGCCGTTGCCGTCGGCCGAGCCGGCGCCGGTGGAGAGCACCCAGCAGTTCGCCCGCCCGCGCTTCGAGGCCAGCCAGATCGACCCGCGCGACCCGCTGGGCCTCGGCCTGGTCGAGCCGGTGCTGCCGAACGTGCCGAACCCGCCGCGTCCGGAGCCGGTGCGCCAGGAGCAGGCGCCGCAGCCGCCGCAGCCGCTGCCGTACCAGGAGCCGATGGCGCTGCCGACCGGTCCGTCCGAGGCCGGTCAGCGGCCCGGCGGCGAGCAGCCGTGGGCCCAGCAGGCCGACGGCCAGCAGGCGCGGCAGCGGTCGTACCAGCCGCGCCGCCCCGGCACCTCCTCGCCGGAGTTCCAGCCGCAGGCCCAGGAGCAGCAGGCTCCGCGGCAGGCACCCCGGCAGCAGGCGCCCCAGCCGGCTCCGCAGCAGCAGGCCCCGCAGCAGCCGCAGGCCCAGCAGCAGAACCAGCAGCAGCCTCCGCAGCCGCAGCCGCAGGGCCAGCAGCCCGGCGACGCGCCGTGGCGTCCGTCCGCGAACGACGAGCGCTGGCGCCGGGCCGAGCAGATCCGCGAGCCCTCGACCAGCGGTGTCACCATGTCGGGCCTGCCCCGGCGGACCCCGCAGGCCAACCTGGTCTCCGGCACCGCCGAGGCCTCGCCGCTGACCGGTCCGCAGGTCTCCCGGGCCCCCGAGGAGGTCCGCGGCCGGCTGACCAACCTGCGCCGCGGCATCCAGCAGGGCCGCCGCGTCGGGGCCGAGCAGGCCGCCAACCAGTCGGGCTTCCAGCATGGTGCCCAGCAGCCCGGATTCGATAGTTTCGGTGGCCGGAACGACGGCAACGGCGCAGATCACCAGGAGCGTTGAGTTGAACCAGATGAGCCAGGCCGCACAGAACCTGAACTGGCTGATCACCAATTTCGTGGACAACACCCCCGGGGTGTCCCACACCGTGGTGGTCTCCGCGGACGGCCTCCTGCTGTGCATGTCCGAGGGCTTCCCCAGGGACCGGGCCGACCAGTTGGCGGCGGTCGCCTCCGGTCTCACCTCGCTGACCAACGGTGCGAGCCGGATCTTCGAGGGCGGCGAGGTCAACCAGACCGTGGTCGAGATGGAGCGGGGGTTCCTGTTCCTGATGGCCGTCAGCGACGGCTCGGCGCTGGCCGTCCTGGCCGCCCCGGACTCCGACATCGGCCTCGTCGGCTACGAGATGGCCCTGCTCGTCGACCGGGCCGGCGCCGTCCTCACCCCCGCACTCCGCGCGGAACTCCAGGGCAGTCTCCTGCACTGACCCGGGGCTCCCGCGCGGATCCGTCCACCCCGTCCCACCTGCCCTCGCCGGGTCCGACCCGACCGGACCCGGCGAACCACCCTCAGCTACCCTCAGGCAGCTGATCTCGCCTCAGCTGGCACCGCCCCAGCTGGAACCGGCTGCTCAAGGCTGCAGCACTAGGAGGACCCATGACCCCGCCTTCGACACCCGCCGGCTCGTACGGCAACGGGTACGGCAGCGGCTACGGCGGGCAGCAGTCCGACGGCTACGAGCAGCAGCCGCTGGTCCGCCCGTACGCGATGACCGGCGGCCGGACCCGCCCGCGGTACCAGCTCGCCATCGAGGCCCTGATCTCCACGACCGGCTCGGCCGACCGGGCCAGCGGACTGCTGCCCGAGCACGCCCGGATCGTCAGCCTCTGCCGCGAGGTCAAGTCCATCGCGGAGATCTCCGCACTGGCCGGCGTGCCGCTCGGTGTCGCCCGCATCCTCGTCGCCGACCTTGCCGAGGCCGGTCTCGTCGCCATCCACCAGCCCGCCGCCGCGGGCGAGTCGGGCGGAACGCCCGATGTCACGCTGCTCGAAAGGGTCCTCAGTGGACTTCGCAAGCTCTAACGCGGCCGCCCCCACCCGCGCCACCACCTCCGCGAAGATCGTCGTCGCGG
>NZ_JBSHBN010000308.1:0-3930 GCF_053612025.1 Kitasatospora sp. NPDC054768 | reverse complement strand
TGGTGACCCTGGCCGGCGCCGCCCCCGGCGGGCAGGGCGCCGCCGCGGCCCCGGCGGCCGCGGTCGACCCGGCGGCCGGGCGGATCGTCTTCGCCGGCACCGACCACCGCGGCCTCGGCCGGGTGACCGGCATGACGGACAGCACCCCGCTGTTCGGGCCCGGCCCGATCCACTTCGACCGGGACCCGTCCGCCCGCGGCGGCGAACTGGTCTTCACCAGCCTGCGGGACGGCCCGCTGCCCCAGGTGTACCTGCGCGACGCGGCCGGCGCGGTGCACCGGCTCACCACCGGCATGGACACCGCCCACCCCGCGCTGGCCCCCGACGGCAAGGGCGTCGTCTTCGAGTCCCTGGAGCCCCGCGGCGACGGCAGCACCCGGCACGTCCTGTGGGCCGTCAACCGGGACGGCAGCGGACTGCGCCGGATCACCGAGGGCGCGGCCGACGAGACCCACCCCACGGTCTCGCCCGACGGCAAGTGGATCGCGTACTCCTGCGACGGCGAACCGTCGCACCGTCAGATCTACCTGCGGCCGTTCGAGGGCGGCGCGCCCGTCAAGGTCACCAGCGTGACCGACGGGGACGCGGTCGACCCGGCCTGGAACCCGGTGAACGACGACGCCCACCGCAACGAGATCGTCTACACCCGGGACCAGGGCGCCCAGGGCCGGACCCTGGTCCTCACCTCGCCCACCGGCGGCGACAAGGCCTTCTTCCCCGGTACCGGCTCCACCTGGAAGACCGGCTCGGCCGGCTGGCTGGCCGACGGCAGCGGGGTGCTCTTCCTCAGCGCCGACCTGCTCGACCCCAACGACCCGACCCCGCAGCCCGATCCGTCCCGGCCGCCGGTGGTGAACCTCTACCGCGCGCTCACGTGCAACTGCGAAGCGCCGAAGGTGCTCTACCGCGCCAACCGGCTGATCGCCACGCCGACCTGGCTGGGCACCCAGAACGAGGGCGGCCCCGTCGTCGAGCAGACCAGCGCCTCCGGCGCCAACGTCGCGAACGTGGAGGACATGCGCCCCGACGGGTCCGACCCGCGCGACCTCGGCATCAGTGTGCTCCGCGAGGACCCGGCCGCCGACAGCAACACCAGCACCGACCCGGGGGCCGACCCGCTGTTCCACCCCCGCCCCGGCTTCGACCCCTGGTTCGAGCGCCAGACCTACACGCCCGACGGCCGGCAGATCGTGGTCACCCGCTACGAGGACGGCCCGGCCGGGCGGATCCAACGGATCTGGATCGCCGACGGCGACGGGGCGAACCCGCAGCCGATGAACCTCGCCGGGCGCGGCCCGAATGACCGGGACACCGACCCGTCGATCTCCCCGGACGGCAGGCTGATCGTGTTCAGCCGCAGCGCCCCGGCCGCCGGCGACCAGCCGGCCCGGCCCGGGCGGGTCCTGATCGCCGAGATGGCCACGGGGCGGATCGTCGGCACCGTCCAGCCGCCGGCCGGGCAGCGCGGCGCCTCCGACGGCCAGCCGTTCTGGTCCCCCGACGGCAAGCTGATCGCCTTCTCCCGGACGGCGGTGGTCAACGAGAACGCCGGCAACCTGCACGTCTGGACCGTCGCCGCCGACGACCTCACCCGGCAGACCGACCTCAGCCGGACGGCCTGCCCGGGCAGCTGCAACGTCATCGACGACAGTCCCGCCTTCGCCCCCGACGGCCGCCGCATCGCCTTCAACCGCAAGGCCGGTGACGGCGGGAACAACCAGCAGGACGGGGTGGTGGTCACCACGCCGACCGGCGAGGGCTGCACGGTGGTCGTGCCCACCGGGCTCGGCCAGGGCGCCTGCACCCGGCCGCTGCCCGACCACCCCACCACCGGGCCCTTCCAGCCCCGCGACGTCGCCTGGACGGCGAACAGCGCCCAGCTGGTGCTGACCTCCCGCCGCGCCGCGCCGCCGAGCGCACCGGAGGGGCTCAAGGTCTACGACTTCGCGACCGCCCAGCTCACCGAGCTCGACTGGCGGCTGCCGGGGCGCCAGAAGGAGCCGGCCGTCCAGCAGTCCGTCGACCTGGCGGTCAGCGTTCCCGAGCGGACCCCGGCCGTCCCCGTCGACGGCAGCACCGAGGTGACCGTCACCGTCACCAACAAGGGCCCCGCGCCCTCGCCCGGCACCGCCCTCACCGTCTCGGTGCCGACCGGCGCCCGGCTCGACAAGCTGACCACCCCGACCGGATCGTGCGACGCCGCCGCGCTGCGCTGCGAGCTCGGCACCCTGACCCCGCGCCAGGTGGTCCGGATCAAAGCCACCCTGACCGGCACCCGGCCCGGCGTCCCGGACTTCGGTTGGAGCGTCACCGGGACGGTCGTCGACCCGAACCCCGACGACGACTTCGCCCGGACCTTCCTCCCGGTGCTGGAGCCGCCGACCCCGTCGCCGACACCCACCCCGTCGCCGACCGCCTCGCCGAGTCCGACCCCGAGCCCGAGCCCGACACCCACACCCACGCCCAGCCCGACCGCCACGCCCACCTCCACCCCCGTTCCGCCGCCGCCCCCGGCGCCCGCCCCGCCGCCCCAGGCCGGCCCCGCGGTCGCGGTCGACGCCCAGCCGAACCCCGGCTACGTCGGCGGCCACGTGACCGTCAGCTACACGGTGCGCAACACCGGCCAGGCCCTCGCCACCGGCCTGCGCCTGACCCTCGGCCTGCCCGCCGGAGTGCCCACCGAGGCCCTGCCCCCCGGCTGCCGGAACGGCACCTGCACGGTGAGCGACCTGGCCCCGGGCCGCAGCGCGGTGGTCCGGGTGGTGCTCTCGCCCGTGGCGGCGCTGGACACCACCATCACCGCGGAACTGACCACCACCGGCACCGACGCCACCCTGGGACCGCACCGGGCGAGCACCCCGCTGCGGATCCTCCAGCCCCGCATCGTCGCGGTGCCGCCGATCGGCAAGCCCGGCTTCGTGACCTCGGTGCGCGGCGTGGACTTCCCGCCCGGCGCGCCGGTCCGGTTCACCTGGAAGCCCGGCATCACCGCCGAGGCCGCGCCCACCCGCCCGAAGGGCGACGGGACCTTCGCCGGCCAGCTGCTCATCCTCCCCAAGGACGAGACCGGCCCGCGCACCATCACCGCCGAGGGCCCCGGATTCTCCCCGGTGACCTGCCCCTTCCTGGTGGTGGAGGGCAGCATCGGCCCGCCCGGGGAGGTGGAGCGGCGGTGATCCACGAGGTCGACGAGGCGCTGCGACAGCTGCTCGCCGGGACCGGTCTGCCCGAGCGCGGGATCGACGTGGTCTTCGACGCGCCCACCCGGGACTTCGCGGCCCGGCGCAACGCGCCCACGGTCAGCGTCTACCTGTACGGGCTGCGCGAGGACACCGGCCGCCGGCAGGCCGGCACCGTCGCGGAGTACGACGCGGACGGCCTGGTGACCGGCCACCGCCCCGCGCCCCGCTGGTTCGAGCTGGCCTACCTGGTCACCGCCTGGACCAACCGGCCGCAGGACGAACACCGGCTGCTGGCCGAGGTGCTGCAGTGCCTGACGACCACCGACACGCTGCCCGCCCGGTTGCTCACCGGCACGCTGGCCGAGCTCGGACTGACCGTCGGGCTGGACATCGCGGGGCGCGACACCGGACTGCCGTCGGTGTCCGACGTCTGGTCCTCGCTCGGCGGGGAACTGCGGCCCTCGGTCGACCTCCGGGTGCTCGCCCCGCTGCCCGGCGGGCGCAGCCCGGCAGGGCCGCCGGTCACCGAGGGGCTGGTGCTGCACGCCGGCGACACCACCAACGTCGGGGACATCGCCAACGCCGGGGACATCGCCAACGCCGGCGACACCACCCCGGCCGGCCCGCCGCCCGCCGACGGCCCGGGCCGCCGGCTGCGCTACCAGGGCGCCGGGGACCCCGGGCCGGACGGCTTCGCCGCGCCCCGGGAACGCGGGCTGCCGCCCGGCCGCCGGGCCCGGGGCAGGGC
>NZ_JBSHBN010000307.1:0-4092 GCF_053612025.1 Kitasatospora sp. NPDC054768 | reverse complement strand
GCACGAGCTCCTGGCCGGAGACCGCTGTGTCGCTGACCTGCCGCTCGTACCCGCTGTGGACACGTCCTGACCAGCTACCGCAGCTCGGACACTCTGCCTCCGGTGCCCGACCCCGGGCGTGCACCCGCACCGACCGGCCAACCGGCCTGATCAAGTCCACGCTCAGCAGCGCGAACGGGGGGAACAAGGCGGCCAGAAGATCAGCGACAGACACCCATCATGATCGACAACTTTCAAGATCCACGGGCGGCTTTCACGGAACTCGCGCCAGAGCCAGATCCCACTGTCCCTTGACAGTCGTTTCCCTCCCGAGAACGGGGTCAGGGTGCGGGTGGCCGCTTGCCCGATGCTTCGGCGGCGCGGTGGCACAACTCGACGAGGGAGCCGAGGAGTCGGCCGCCGTACGCGCGGGCGGCGGCGCAGGGGTCCGAGCCGGTTTCGGTGGCCTGGCCGCCGAACGGCCGCACGGCGTCGGGAGCGGGCCGCGGCCGGGGACCGCCGGCCGGGAGGCCCGGCCGCCGCCCCGGGCCCGGCAGCGGTGTGCGCCCCGCCCGGGGCCCGCCTCCGTCCGGGTCTGCGGCCGGGTCCTGCTGTTCGCCCGCGGGCCCGGCGTCCGGCGCGGGGACGGGCTCCGCGCCCGCGGGATCCGGCGGGGGCGGCGGCACGGGGCCCGGCGCCAGGGAGGCCGACGGGGCGGAGCGCTCCAGGGCTCCCAGGACGGCGGGGGCGACCGGCTGGTCGTCGGGTACCGGCCGCGGGCCCGTCCCGAGGTAGGCCCGCGGGCCGGCGTCCGCCGCCCCCGAGAGCAGTGCCGTCGCCAGGACGACCGCCACGACGGTGCCGCGTCCGAACGCCCGGGCCGGGGACGGGCAACCGGGCGGGCGCCGGGCGACGGGGACCGCCGAGGGGGCGGACGCCGCCGACTCCACCCGACGACGGCAGACCTCCGCGTTGCGCGACGCCGCCCACTGCTCCGGCGCGCCCAGGCCGGCCCACGCCGTGGCGGCCACGGTGAACAGTTCGGCCGCCCGCCGGGGGTCGCCGCCGACCGCCGCGACGTACGCGCGCACCTCCTGCGCGCGCAGCGCCTCGGGATGCAGGGCACCGCGCTCCAGGGCGACGTGTTGGTGGAGCTCCTCGGCCAGGCGGGCCGCGAGGACCGTGTCCCCGGCTTCCATGGCGCCCCGGATCAGGGCCACCCGGGGGGCGTAGGCGGTCGGCAGCGTCTCGCCGGCCGTCCTCGACGACGTGTCGGCCGTATCGGTCATGGGCCCCTCGCAGGTGGTCGCTCCGAACGGTGGATCACGTCACGTATACCGGTCGCAGCCGCCCGGGCCGGTCCGCGGTCATCCCATCGGGTGAACCGTCCCCGACCGGTCCGGGGAACTCCTCCGTCGTTCTGGCCGTGCCGGTCGGCCGCCCGTCGGCCCGGCCATCGGTCGGGCGCACGCGTGGCGTCGCCGCGCGGAAATCGCCGCTTCGAGTGACAGGCCGACAACGGGAGCGGACGTCCGACGAGCGCTACGTCCTCCCGAGACGGTTCCATCAGACGGAAGGCGTGCTTGCCTCCCCCCTGGAGGGCAACCCGCCGCGAAGGCCTCCCACCACGAGGATCCCGCCCCCGCAGCACGCTCCGTGCCGACGTGCTGTGGAGTTCCCCGGCCCGGTCGGGTGGCCGCGGCCGTCCGTCTTCGCAGCCGGAGGCCTGATCCCCGATCAGGAGCTCGGCCGGTGGCGAGGGCTTCGGCGAGGTCGGCGCACTGCCCGGAGCCGTCAGGCCGGCGTCGCCCGAGGATCTCCCGAAGGCACTCCGCCCAGGTGCCGTGGGCGGCGCTGCTCGGCGCCCATGGTGTTCAGCAGGCGTACCCCGGGGTCCGTGCGCAGCTGCGGGACGGGTCTCCGGCACATGTCGCAGGTGGTTCTCCGGTGGCGGGCAGCCCGGGGTGCTCCACGGCGCCTACAGGCGGATCCCCTTGCCCTGGAAGCGCGCCCGGGCGCTGACGGGCCACCGCTGGGGCGGTTAGGGTTCGGCGAGGCGGGCGGCGGACTGCCGGAGCACGGCGCGGTCGGTGGCCGCGGGGGTGGGTGCGGCGGCGAGGCGTTGGAGTAGACGGCCGGCCGGGTCCACACCGGCACGGGCGGCAAGGACGGCGAGGGCGTCCTCGACGGCACCGCCGGCCTGGCCCGCCAGGTGGGTCACTGGCCTGGCCCTGCCGGGATTCCGGTGGAAAACGCCGTGTTCGCGGAGGATCCGGTCCGGTCGGGTGACGCGGCTGGAAGCCTCGGACGACGTACCGAACTTCCACGGACGGTCGCCCGCTGACCTGGCATGTGGATTGGGGTGGCACCTGCCTGCCTGATTCGGCGGGATCCCCCTTCCGTGGGCTCTCAGCGCAGCGGGCTGTCACCCGCGTGGGTTGCGCAGAAGTCCTGGGCCCTGCAGGACGAGTCCTGCGGCGTCAACCGGCTCGCGACACCGGTCATGACCCTCGTACCAGGTCACCTGGCCTTGGGCGATGGACCTGAGCCTCGCGTACCGGACCGCCGAATCGCTGCTCGCGGACACCCCTCCCACTCTGGGCGCACTCCTGCCGCGTCTTCGAGCAGGCCCGGGTCCTCGCCCCGGTGCTCGGGACCGACGGGAAGGTGATGCGCGTCGCCGCAATCCTCCACGATGTCGGGTACTCGCCCTCGGCGGTCGACACCGGCCAGCACATGATCGACGGCGCCCGGTACCTGCGCCGGATCGGCGTCGATGCCCAGGTCTGCTCGCTCGTCGCCTACCACTCCTCCTCGGAGTGGGAAGCAGCCCATGGCGAGCAGCGCCGGGCGGGCCGCGGCGGTCGGTGACTCCAGGGCCACCGTCGCGCCAGGGCGAAGGGACTCGCCCAGCATCCAGGCGCAGGACTCGACATAGGACAGGTCGGGTACACCGTCCCGCAGAGGAGTTGGCACGGTGATCACCGCGATGTCGAAGCCGGCCAACGCGCAGGCGTCGTCGGTCGCGGAATAGGCCCCGGAGTCCAGCACCGCGCGCAGCCGTGAGGAGGCCACGTCCTCCACGTAGGACTCACTGGCGGTGAGCTGCTTGATACGGTGCTGGTCCACGTCGTAGCCGACGACACGGTGGCCCACCTCGGCGGCGCGCACGGCGAGTGGCAGCCCCACGTAGCCCTGACCGGCGACAACAACATCCATGACGACTCCAACCCGGGTGAGGAGCACGCCGTGCCGCTGGTTTCTGTGGTGATGCCGGTGCACAACTCGGCCGCCACTCTCGGCGCGTCGGTGCGCTCCGTGCTCGCGCAGACCCACGCAGACGTGGAGCTGCTGGTCACCGACGACTCGTCCACCGACGGCTCCATGGACCTGCTGCGGGACCTGGCCCGCCGGGACGAGCGGGTGCGCCCGCAGGCGGCGCCCGAGCAGGGCGGCGCGGCCAAGGCCCGCAACCTCGCCCTGGAACGGGCGCGGGGGAAGTACCTGGCGTTCCTGGACAGCGACGACATGTGGCTGCCCGGCAAGGTGGAGCGGCAGCTCGCATTCGCCGCCGGGGGCGATGCTCCACTGACGTTCACCTCCTATTACAAGGTCGCTGGCGACCACACGGGCGAGGCCGCCGACTTCGTCCCGAACGGTCGGGTGGTCGTGGCACGGGAGCGGGTGACGTACCGCGACATGCTGGTGCAGGACCACATCGGGACCCTGACCGCCATGTACGACCGGACGGTGCTGGGCACGCGGCTGATGCCGGACATGCCGAAGCGGCAGGACTACGCTCTATGGCTGTCGATCATGAGGGACGGGCACGCCGCCCGCGGCCTGAAGGAACCGCTGGCGGTCTACAGGGCCGGCCGGGTGGGGTCGCTGTCCTCGAACAAGCTGGCGCTGCTGGAGCACAACTGGCGGCTGTACCGGGAGCACGAGCACCTGTCGGTCCCGCGGTCGACGTTGGCGCTGTCCGGGGCGGTGTGGCACTCGGTGCGGAAGGCGCGGATCTAGTACTGCAACGGTGCTTACTGTGGCGAGGCTTCAGCTCTTGGGCTGTGGCCTCGTCGTTTGTAGTGGCTGGTCCGGGCCTGGTGTTGGCGT
>NZ_JBSHBN010000306.1:0-4168 GCF_053612025.1 Kitasatospora sp. NPDC054768 | reverse complement strand
GGTCCGGGCCCTGCTGCGTTCTCCCGGGTGACGCCCGTCTCAGATACTAGGAAATCCAAGTATTCGTGCAGACACGGCCGGGGCGCGGCCGTACCGTGGAAGGGCCATACGGTGTGCCGCCCCTGTAGCCAGGGTGTGCGGCCCGTGTGCGCGTGCGCCTTCACGAGCAGGCGATCCCTGCTCCCGCGCTCCCTCCCCCTCTTCGCGCCCGCCCTCCGCGGCGCCGCTTCCAAGGAGCCCGGTATGTCGCCGACCGCCGCCGACCGTCACGCCACGTCCGCCCCCGCCACCGC
This sequence comes from Kitasatospora sp. NPDC054768, assembly GCF_053612025.1. Classification (NCBI taxonomy): domain Bacteria; kingdom Bacillati; phylum Actinomycetota; class Actinomycetes; order Kitasatosporales; family Streptomycetaceae; genus Kitasatospora; species Kitasatospora sp. NPDC054768. Next base: position 3,875 of record NZ_JBSHBN010000306.1, on the reverse strand, counting down.
CCCCGTCCGTGCCCCGCGCCGCCGCCGGGCCGCCGAGCGGAACCCCTTCGCGGCGGCCGCCCTGCAGCGCTCGCTGGACCGCCGGGACAACGGCGGCGTGACCGGCCACCACTGACCGGCCCCGCCCTCGGGTGACCGCCGCCGCTGTCCGGCGGCCGGCCCCGCCGTCGGGCCGGGTGCCGGCCGGCGTTCATCGGCCGAATGGGCCGTACGGGCGCTCGGGATGTCACCCAGTAGAGTGCAACCCCGCTCCGTCCGAGGGAAGTTGCTCGTCCCCATCGGCGCGATCATCCTAATTTGGGGCTCTCGGAGGGGTGATCGACGTTCGCGTGGGCGGGCGTCAGCGACACGGAGTGCGGATCAGTCCCCCTGCCGGGGGAGAGGGCCCAGTGCGTCTGCCACCCGTCCGCCGACCCGCCGCCCGGATCGGCCTCACCCTGGCCCTGCTGGCCGGAAGCGCCGTCCTCGCCGCCACCCCGGCGGCCGGCGGCCCACCGACCGCGGGACCACCAACGGCCGGACCGCCAGGGGCGGGCCGAATGGCCTCCGTCCTGCTCGAACTCACCACCGAGACGACCGGCTCCGCCTGGCGGCGCGCCGCCGACGGGGCCCGGCGGGCCCGGCGCTCCCCGGAGGACGTCCGCCGGGAGGCCGCGCGGGCCGGCGCCGCCCAGCGGTCCCGGACCGGGGACGCGCTCGACCGGCTCGCCGGGGCCGTCCACCGGGCGGCACCCGCCGCGCGCGAGCTCTACCGCACCCGCACCGTGCTCACCGGCCTGGCGGTCAGCGCGCCCGCCGACCGGCTGCCCGCGCTGCGGGCACTGCCGGGCGTCCGGGCCGTCCACCCGATCGTCGCCAAGCGGCGCGACAACGCCCACTCCGTCCCGCTGACCGGCGCCCCGCAGGTCTGGGCCGGCGACCGGACGGCCGGCACCGGGCAGGGCATGCGGATCGGGATCATCGACAGCGGCATCGACTACACCCACGCCGACTTCGGCGGCCCCGGCACCGAGGAGGCCTTCCGCTCGGTCGAGCGCGGCAAGCCCGCGCCGCCCGCGCTCTTCCCCAACGCCAAGGTGGTCGGCGGCAAGGACCTGGTCGGCGACGACTACGACCCCGACCCGGCCTCCCCGCACCACCAGCCGGTGCCGCACCCCGGCGACAACCCGATCGACTGCGTGCGCAACGGGCACGGCACCCATGTGGCCGGTACCGCCGCCGGGTACGGCGTCACCGCCGACGGCCGCCCGTACACCGGTCCGTACGGGCCCGGGCTGGACCCGGCCGGCTTCCGGATCGGCCCCGGCACCGCCCCCGGCGCCCAGCTGTACGCGATCCGGGTGTTCGGCTGCGACGGCTCCACCGACCGGGTCGCCGAGGCGCTCGACCTGGCCGCCGACCCCGACGGGGACGGCGACCTGAGCGACCGGCTGGACGTCGTCAACCTCTCGCTCGGCAGCCACTTCGGCAGCACCGACGACACCGACGCCCTGGCCGTCGACCGGCTCGCCGAACTGGGCACCGTCGTGGTCGCGGCGGCGGGCAACGACGGCGACGTGTACGGCATCGGCGGCAGCCCCGGCACCGCCGCCCGGGCGATCACCGTCGCCGCCTCGGTGCACGGGCACGCCGACGTGGACGGCATCACCGTGCTCGCCCCGGCCGGGCGGGCCGGGATCGTCCCGGCGCACTGGAGCGAGCGCTACCAGGGCTGGTCCACCGGCGACGTCAGCGGCGAACTCGCCCTGCCCGCCGACCAGTCGGACGGCTGCACCGACTTCAGCGAGGCCGACCGGCAGCGGCTGAAGGGCCGGATCGCGCTGCTCGCCTGGCGCACCCGGGAAGCCGACCGGGCCTGCAACTCCGGCCCGCGCGCCGACCACGCCGCCGACGCGGGCGCGATCGGCGCGCTGTACGCCGCCGACTCCGACCACCTGGCCGAGATCTCCGGCAACGACCGGATCCCGGCCGCGCTGCTGGCGCACGCCGACGGCGACCGGCTGCGGCAGGCCGCGGCCGCCGGGCCGGTGCGGATCCGGCTCGCGGCGCCCGGCAACACGCTGCACGGCTCGGTCGCGCAGGACCAGCCGGCCCGGGTCGACACCCTGACCGACTTCACCTCGCGCGGCATCGGCGTGCCGGGCGTGGTCAAGCCCGACCTGGCGGCCCCCGGCGAGAGCATCTGGTCCAGCCTGGTCGGCAGCGGCGCCGGCGGCCAGCGCGAGAGCGGCACCTCGATGGCCACCCCGCACGTGGCCGGACTCGCCGCGCTGGTCCGCGCCGCCCACCCGGACTGGCCGGTCGAGCAGGTCAAGGCCGCGCTGATGAACACCACCGTGGACACCTACCTCGGCGACGACCGCGGCGGGCCGGTCTACGGGCCCGAGCGCACCGGCGCCGGGCGGGTCCGGGTGGACCGGGCGGTCCGCACGCCCGCCGTCGCCTACGCGGTGGGCGAGGGCGCCGTGGAGGGCGTCGTCGGGGTCTCCTTCGGGCCGGTTGAGGTCGGCGGGCCGACGGCGGTGACCCGGGAGATCGAGGTGCGCAACACCTCGGCCGCGCCGCTGACCTACCGCACCTCCTACGCGGCCGCCACCCGACTGCCCGGCGCCTCCTACCGGGTGACGCCGCCCCGGGTGGACGTCCCGGCGGGCGGCACCGCCCGGGTACGGGTGACGCTCGCCGTGCCGGGGGAGCTCGGGCGGGCGCCCGACCCGACCGTCGACACCGTGCAGGGCGGCCGGGCCCGCAGCTACCGGGGCGAGCTCTCCGGCCGGGTGCTGCTCACGCCCGTCGGCGACGACACGCCGCCGCAGCTGCGGATCCCGGTGCTGGCCGCCCCCCGCCCGACCGGCGACCTCACGGCGACGGCCACCGTCCGCACCGCCCGGGACGGCACCCTGATCACCCTCGGCGGCCGCGCCGCGCCCGGCGAACAGCCCGGGCTGGTCAGCGCCCTCGCACTCGGCGGCGAGGGGATCCGCTGGCCGGACTGCCCGCCCGGCGGCGGTGACGCGGCGATCGCGCCGGGCGCGGGCGTCCGGCCGAAGGGCACCGGGGAGGCGCCGGACCCGGCGCAGGAGGTCTGCGTCGAGCACCCCGGCGAACGGTCCGCCGACCTGCGCGCCGCGGGCGCCGCCGCCGACTCCGAACTGCTGTACGTGGGAGCGCAGTTGTGGGCGCCCGCGGCCACCCCGGTGGGGCTGTACGGGGTGCGGGTGGCGCTGGACACCGACGGGGACGGCAGCACCGACGTCGTCCTCAAGGCCGACCGGCTGCGCGGCAGCGACGTCCTGGTCTCCCGGGCCCTGGACGCCCGCACCGGGGCCGAACTGGACGTCCAGCCGCTCAACGCCCACTGGGGCGACACCGACACCGCCCTGCTCGACAGCGACGTCCTGGTGCTGCCCGTCCGGCTGAGCGCCCTGCCCGGCGTCGCGCCCGGGCACAGCACCGTCCGCTACGGCGTGTGGACCGGCTACGCCGGGGCCGGTACGCCGGACGTGGCCGACGCGCTCTGCGCCATCGGACTGAACGGCACCGTCCCGACCGTCCCGCTGGACGTGCTGCGGCCGGCACTCACCGTACGGGCCGGCCTCACCGGCCCGACCGCGGTGGTGGTCCCGGCCGGCCCGGGCGCCGTCCTCGACGTGCACCGGTCGCAGGGCGGCACCTCGCGGCTCCTGCTGCTGCACCACCTCAACCCGGCCGAGCGACGGGCCCAGGTGCTCGACCTGCCCTGACCACGGGGTCGGGAGACCCGATCGCGGGACCGGGAGAGGGGGGGGGCCCCGCCCCCCACACGGGGCGCCCCCCCCCCCCATACCGCGCGCACCCCCCCCCCCCCCCCCCCCCCCCGCCCCCCCACGAGGCGA
>NZ_JBSHBN010000305.1:0-4182 GCF_053612025.1 Kitasatospora sp. NPDC054768 | reverse complement strand
GCCTTCTGGCAGAACGTCGCCCAGGGCTCCCTGCTGGTCGCCGCCGTCGTCATCCAGCAGCGCCGCAACCGCGAGCGGGCGGTCGGACTGCCCGCCTGAGCCCGGTCTCCCGTGCGCGGGGCGCCCCACCGCCCGGCGCGCGGGAAACCGGTCCCTGAGCCGGCCCGACGCGTGCGGCGCCGGGCCGGCTCCCCCATCGGGGCCGAACCGCGAACTCCCGAACCGGGTGTCCCGGTGATCAGTCCCCCATGACGTCCGCCTCGGCCGGAGGTCCTGGCCGGGCCCGCCACACAGTGGCAGCCGGTCCGGACCCGGCCGGAGGCGGAACGAGCGGTCGGCCGCCGAGGGTCGGCCGGACCGCGACCGGAACCGCCGGTGCCGCCCCTCCCGGCGGCACCGGCGGTTGCGCGTCCTCCCGGTGCGGTGCGGCCGGGCCCCCGCCGTACCGGCCGACCGGTCGGGACGGGGCCCGCCGGGGTCCTGGGATACTGGATCATGTCGCGGCCGACGGCTCCCCGGTCACCGACGCGAACGCTCCGGCGCCCAGCCCGGCCCTCGGCGGTGGCACCGGTACGTCCGGACCGTGGCAGGGTCGGCCTGCCGGAGGAAGCGGGAGCGGTCAGGCACCCGTTCGATCGAAAGGGCCTTCGTGGCTGATCAGAGTTTGCTCGCCCCGCAGCGCCAGGCGCTGATCCTGGAGGCCATCCGCAAGGCCGGCGCGGTGCGCGTCGCCGAGCTGGTCGAGCAGTTCGGCGTGTCGGACATGACGATCCGTCGCGACCTGGACGCACTGGTACGCCAGGGAGACGTGCAGAAGGTCCACGGCGGGGCCATCGCGGTGGGGACCGCGAGCACGGACGAACCCGGCTTCGACGTGAAGTCCGGGCTGGAGGAGGGCACCAAGGCCGCCCTGGCCGACGCCGCAGCGCAGCGGGTGGAGCCGGGCAGCGTGGTGGCGCTGTCCGCGGGCACCACGACCTATGCGGTGGCCTCGCGGTTGCTGGAGGTCCCGGGGCTGACGGTCGTGACCAACTCCCTGCGGATCGCGGACCTGCTGTGGGCGGCGGAGAGCGACGGAGCGGAGGCCGTTCCGTCGCTGCTGTTGACCGGTGGGGCGCCGACGCGCTCCGCGGCGCTGGTGGGGGCCCTCGCGGACCAGACGATCCGCACGCTCCACGTGGACCTGCTCGTCCTCGGTGTGCACGGCGTCAGTGAGCAAGCCGGACTCACCACGCCCAACCTGGCGGAGGCGCAGACCAATCGGGCGCTGATCGCCTCGGCCCGCCGCACTGTCGTGGTCGCCGACCACACGAAGTGGGGCGTCGTCGGCCTGAGCAGTTTCGCGACCTTGACGGAGGTCGACTGCTTCATCACCGACGACGCCCTCCCGGTGGCGGCCCGCAGCGTGCTCGCCGACGCGGTCGGGGAGCTCGTCGTGGTGCCGGCCGCCGGCTGACCGGGCGGGGGCGCCGCGCCCGGTCAGGCCAGCCGGCGCGCCCCCGGCGAGGGGACGGCGGTGAAGGCGACGGGTGCGGCGAAGCCCGCGGCGTCGAAGGCCGACCGCACCGCGTCCGCGACCGCTGTCACGTCCGCCGTGGCCACCAGGGCGATGACGGAGCCGCCGAAGCCGCCGCCGGTCATCCGGGCGCCCGGCGCCCCGGCGGCCACGGCGGCCTCGACCGCGAGGTCCGTCTCGGGGCAGGAGACCCGGAAGTCGTCGCGCAGCGAGGCGTGTCCGGCCGTCAGGACCGGCCCCAGCGCGGCGATCCGGCCGCCGTCCAGGTGCTCGATCGCCTCGGCCACCCGCTGGTTCTCGGTGACCACGTGCCGCACCAGCGGGGCGAGTTCCCCGGGGAGGCGTTCCAGGGCGGCGGTGAGGCCGGCGGGCGGCAGGTCGCGCAGTGCGTCCAGGCCGAGCAGGTCGGCGGCCTGCTCGCAGCCGGCCCGCAGGGCGGCGTAGGCGCCGTCGCCGAGGTCGTGCTTGACCCGGGTGTCGATCACCAGCAGCCGGTAGCCGGCCGCCTCCAGGTCGAGCGGGACGTGGCGCCGCTCCAGCGTCCGGGTGTCGAGGAGCAGCGCGGCACCGTCCGTGCAGCAGGCGGAGGCCATCTGGTCCATCACCCCGCAGGGCACGCCGACGAAGGCGTTCTCGGCCCGCTGGGAGATCAGGGCGAGTTCCGGCGCGGACAGGCCGAGCCCGTACAGGTCGTTCAGGGCGGCGGCCGTGGCGCACTCCAGGGCGGCGGAGGAGGAGAGCCCTGCGCCGGCCGGCACGTCGCTGTCGACGGAGAGGTCGGCGCCGCCGATCGCGTGTCCGGCCTCGGCGAGGGCCCAGAACACGCCGGCCGGGTAGGCGGCCCAGCTGGTGACGACCCCGGGGGCCAGGCCGTCGAGCGCGAGGTCGGTGATGGTGCCGTCGCCCTGGGTGCTGTGGAGCCGCACCCGGCCGTCCGCGCGGCGGCGGGCGGTGACCCTGGTGGTGTGCGGGAGGGCGATGGGCAGGACGAAGCCGTCGTTGTAGTCGGTGTGCTCACCGATCAGGTTCACCCGGCCGGGCGCGGCCCACACGCCGCTCGGCCGGGCGCCGTGGACGGCCTCGAAGTCGGTGGCGGCCCGGTCGATCATCTGCTCGGCTCCCGTACGTCGTGCGTGTGCGTCGTGTCGGCTCCCGTCGATGCCTCCATCGGCGGACGGGAGTTGATTTCGACATAATCAAACATCATCGGCCGCCACAGTCAACACCTGCGGATTTCTCATCGCAACAGGGATCGAATGCGGCGCCTGATGACCTGCCAGCAGGTCTACACCTGTTGACAAACGATCGGATATGTTTGATTCTGTTGGAGATCGGCACAGGCTGGCCGAACTCCCCCGCAGAAGGAGCACAGCGGTGCACAAGACCGCGACCAAGTTGGCCGACGGCCGCGAACTCGTCTACTACGACCAGGAGTTCGGCACGGTCCGGAACGCCGTGGACGAACGCCCGCTGGAACCCTCCGCGAGCCTCTCCGAGACCCGGCTCGACCCGGTGCTCGGCGAGTGGGTGACCGTCGCCGCCCACCGTCAGCAGCGCACCTACCACCCCCCGGCCGGTGAGTGCCCGCTCTGCCCCTCCCGGGACGGACGGCTGAGCGAGGTCCCGGCGGCCGACTACCAGGTCGTGGTCTTCGAGAACCGCTTCCCCTCGCTCGCTCCGGACTCCGCCGCCCACGTCACCGCCCGCGAGGACGACCCCCTGCGCACCCTCCGGCCGGGCACCGGCCGCTGCGAGGTGGTCTGCTTCGCCCCCGACCACGACGCCTCCTTCGCCGACCTGGACGAGGCCAGGGCCCGCCTGGTGCTGGACGCCTGGACCGACCGCACGGCCGACCTGTCGGCCCGGCCCGAGGTCCGGCAGGTGTACTGCTTCGAGAACCGCGGCGAGGAGATCGGCGTCACCCTGGCCCACCCGCACGGGCAGATCTACGCCTTCCCCTTCGTCCCCTCCCGCACCGCCCGGATGATCGGCCGCGCCGAGGCGTACCGGGCGAGCACCGGCCGCAACCTCTTCGAGGACCTCGTCGCCGCCGAACGGACCGCCCCCGAGCGGCTGGTGCTCCGGGGCGAGCACTGGACGGCCTTCGTGCCCTTCGCCGCCCGCTGGCCGTACGAGGTCCACCTCTACCCCAACCGCCGGGTGCGCGACCTCACCGCGCTGAACGAGGCCGAGCGCGCCGAGTTCCCCGGCCTCTACCTCGACCTGCTGCGCCGCTTCGACCGGCTGTTCCCCGCTCCCGCCGGCGCCGCGCCGAACCGGACCCCGTACATCTCCGCCTGGCACCAGGCGCCGAAGGACGGCGGCGACGAACTCGCCCTGCACCTGGAGCTGTTCACCGTCCGGCGCGCTCCCGGCAAGCTCAAGTACCTGGCCGGCGTGGAATCCGGACTCGACGCCTTCGTCACCGACGTGAGTCCGGAGGCCGCCGCCGAGCGGCTGCGCGAGGCCGCGGCCGACTGCCCCGGCCCACAGGAGGACCCCGGCACGGCCGTCGATCGAGCCGTGCCGGGGTCGGGATCGGAATCGGGGCGAGGACGCGCTGCCCGCGGCTCGGGCCAACCGGCGATCTCGTCGTCCGTGCGGGCCCCGACCTCCTCCCGGGCGCCGTCCGCGTTCGTGCGTGCGGTCCGGTCGGACGGGAACGC
>NZ_JBSHBN010000304.1:0-4227 GCF_053612025.1 Kitasatospora sp. NPDC054768 | reverse complement strand
CCGATGGTACTGCAGGGGGGACCCTGTGGGAGAGTAGGACGCCGCCGAACAATTCTTCAGAAGAACCCCCATCCGGGATCCGGATGGGGGTTCTTTGCATTTCCAGGACCGTACGATCTATTCGTCGGAGCCGGAGCCAGGGCCGGACTCCGATCCCGTTCCGGGGCGCGGCTTTTCGGTGGGCTCCTGCCCTTGGGCCTGGGCCTGCTGCTGGTCATCCGGACGCGGCGTCCGGGAAGCCTGTGGTGCCGGCGAAGGCTGACTCGACCCCTGATCCGACGGCTGGTCCGTTGCCGGAACCGACGGCTGATCCGTTGCCTGAGCCGGTTCGGCGGGAGCCACCGCGCTCTCCGCCGTCCCCCAGGCCGGGCGGCCGAGCCACTTGTCCGCGCTGTTGGTGAGACGGGCGACGCCCGTACCGTCCGGCCGCATGCTGTAGAGGTCGGCGCCGGCACCCGAGGGGGCCTGGGCGAAGACGATGGACTTGCCGTCCGGCGCGTAGGCGGCGGTGCCGTAGAAGATGTCCGAGGGGGCGGGGGTGAGGGCGCCGACGGCGCTGCCGTCGGGGTGCACGGTGTAGATGCCGCCGCCGGGGGCGTTGTCGGGGCCGGCCGGGTAGGTGGTGAAGAGGATCTGGGTGCCGTCGGGGGACCAGTCCGCACGGTCGCCCGCGCGCAGTTCCCAGGGGGTGAGCTGGCGCAGCCCGGTGCCGTCCGCGCTGACGACGTAGATGGCGCGGCTGCCGGCGGGCTGCCCGGTGGCGCTGGTGCGGTACTCGAAGGTGAGCTGCTTCCCGTCGGGGGACCAGCTGGGATTGCTGACGATGCCGGAGTAGGGCTTGTCATTGGTGAGGAAGGTGAGCCGCTGGACGTCGGTGCCCTCGGGACTCATCAGGTAGAGGTCCGAGTACTGGATCTGGCGGCTGCCGGTCGAGTCCTGGGCGCCCCAGGATCGGCTGAAGGCGACCTGCTTGCCGTCCGGGGAGAAGGCGGGGGCCCGTTCGTCCTCGTTGGCGCAGTCGGCGGTGCCGCTGTCGCAGAGCTGGTTGATCTGGTGTTCGGGGCCGCCGTTGGTGGGGACGGTCCAGAGCCGGGCGGTGCCGCTCTGCGGGTCGGTGCGGTCGAAGGCGATGGTGGTGCCGTCGGGGGACCAGTCCGGGCGGTCGTCGAGGGCGCGGGCCGGCGGCTTGGTGACCTGGTGCTGGCCGGTGCCGTCGGGGGAGAGGGTGACGATGGCGCTGCTGGTGTGGGCGGAGTCGGTGTAGGCGCGGCTGACGATCAGTCCGTTGTGCGCGGTGGCCGCGGGCGCTCCGACGGCCGCACCGACCACGCCGGGGGTCTCGGCGGGTCTCGCCTCGGGGGTGCTGGTGGGAGTCTCCGGCCGGATCTCGGAGAGCGGGATCTCCCCGGGTTCGGCTCCGCAGCCGGTGAGCAGGGTGCCCAGAAGCAGAAGGCCCGCACCGGCGCTCGCGCGGGTGCGGGCCCTGCCCGTGGGTGACTGCCGTGTGCCGGTGGTGATCCGTGCCATCTCCGCCTCCGAGCCTTTCGACCGTTCCGACGTGTGCCCCCGCCGCGGATTCAGGACGAAGGCCCCTGGAAGGAGCTGTCACTGTGTCAGACGGGGGGCGTCGGCGGTCGGGCGACACGCGACGGAGAGTTCTCGCTCGGTCGCACGGAGTAGACGGAGGGCGGGGGAGGCGGGAGGCCGGCAGGAGGGGCGGAGAAGAGAGGAGAAAGGAGAGGAGAGAGAGGGGAGGAGAAGGAGCTGTCAGCCCCGGGCGGCGCGGCGCTCGGCCCGGGCGAGGGCCTCCGCCTCGTCCTCGGCCTCGGCGACCTCCAGGGTGGGGGCGGTGCCGCCGAGGTGGGCGGGCAGCCACCAGGTGTCGTCCTGGCCGGAGGGCTTGGCGGGGTACTCGCGCTGGGCCTGGTCGAGCATCTCGCTCATGGCGGCGCGCAGCCGTCGGGTGACCATCACGGGCTTGTCGTTCGGTCCGAGGTGGATCGGTTCGCCGATCATGATGGTGACCGGGACGTGCCGCTTGGTGAGGGTCTTCGGGCGGCCCTTGGTCCAGAGCTGCTGGGTGCCCCAGAGCACGACGGGCAGCAGCGGGGTGCCGGAGTCGGCTGCCATCCGGGCGGCGCCGGTCTTGAACTTCTTCAGCATGAAGGAGCGGCTGATGGTCGCCTCGGGGAACACCCCGACCACCTCGCCGGCCTTGAGGGCCCGCACGGCGGCCTCGTACGCGGGCTGCCCGTCGGTGCGGTCCACCGGGATGTGCTTCATGCCGCGCATCAGCGGGCCGGAGATCCGGTGCTTGAAGACGTCGTCCTTGGCCATGAAGCGGGTCTTGCGCTTGCCGCCGCGGTACGCGCCGAGGCCCGCGAAGAGGAAGTCCAGGTAGCTGATGTGGTTGCTGACCAGTACCGCTCCCCCCCTGGCGGGGATGTGTTCGGCGCCCACGGTCTTGATCCGCACGTCGAGCGCGCGGAAGGCGGTGAGTGCGGCGCCGATCACCGGCGGGTACACGAACTCTGCCACGGTCAGTCCTGACTTCCACGGGTCGGAGCCCGGTTCGGCGGGTACCCGCTCCGTTGTGCGGGCGGCGCCGACCGGAGCACGGCACTCCGCGGCGGTCACGGGTGATTCACGGAGATGATCCCCCGAACGAGTGCCTGCTGTCACCTGAGGCGTGCGGTCAAGCGAATTTTGGCGGTGTGATCTCCGTGATGAATTCGAACGGGAACTTTTCCGCCGCGCACATCACGCGCCGGCGGTGAGTCGGCCCTGGGCGCGCCGGACCAGGGGGTAGAGCTCGCTGCCCACGCAGTAGCCGAACGCGGCGTTGGCGAAGGCGGCGGTGAGGGCGGCCGAGCAGGCCAGCGCACCGAGCCAGGTCACCTCGGCGCAGTAGCCGAGGGCGCCGACCGCGGTGAACACCATGAGGATGCCCTGGTCGAAGCGGAGCGGCCGCTCGTCCTCGGTCTCGGAGGGCGGTGCGAGCCGGGGGAGCACGAGCGCCTGGAACAGCCGGACGTACGGGGCCATGCGCAGGCCGCCGAAGGCGCCGAGGGCCAGGATGAGCGTCTGGGCGGCCAGGAGGGGGCAGTTGCCGGTGCGCAGGACGACGGCCAGGACGATGGAGGTGAGCGCTGCGGCGAGGCGGGAGCCGCGGGGATCGGTCTGCAACGGTGGCTCCGGGGGTCGCGACGGGCGGCGGCAGCGGCGGGGCGTCGGCGGCGGGCGTCAGCGTCGTCGGTGGACGATGGCCCGGGCCGTGGCGGTGACGCGGCGGCAGGCCGGCGGCGGCGTTGGGTGACAGTCGGAATCCACCGGCCGATCGTACGTGGCCGGGCCCCGGCGGTCGACCGTGTTTCGGGCGCGGAGGGCCCTGCCGCAGACTGGGGGGATGACCTGGCCGCCGGTGCGTGGTGTGGTGCCTTGACGGTGGCCGGGACCGGCCCGCCGTGGGCCGGGCGTGGGGCCGGGAGCGACGGGAGGCCGAGGGTTGAGCACCGAGGACGGGGCGGTACGGCTGTCGGAGGCCGAGTTGGGCGGGCCGCTCGGCGCGCGGGCGACGCTGGTGCAGTTCTCGACGGCCTTCTGCCAGCCGTGCCGGGCCACTCGGAGGGTGCTCTCCGAGGTGGCCGGGATGGTCGACGGGGTTGAGCACGTCGAGGTGGACGCGGAGGAGCGGCTGGAGCTGGTCCGCCGGCTGGAGGTCCGGCGGACGCCGACCGTCCTGGTGCTGGACGGGGAGGGCCGGGTGGTGCGGCGGGCGGCGGGGCAGCCGCGCAGGGTGGACGTGATCGCGGCGCTCGGGCGCGTGGTGTGAGCGTGGTGTGAGCAATCCGGCGGCAGTTGTTCCGCCCCGTCGGGTGGAGTCGGCTCCGGGCTGGGGCAGGATGGGCGCAGGCGGCGGGAGCGGCCGCACGGCATAAGCTACTGGCCAGTAGTGACCACTGCACTACCGGCGAGTATGCTGCCAGGAAGTTCCGGACCGGCACGGGAATTCGCTGCCCGGAGCGGGTGCGTGCCGTGTTCGCGCCCGCTTGCACCGCCGCAGCCGCCGGACGAGACCAGTACAGGAGACAAGGCCGTGAGCTTGAGGATCGTTGTCTGTGTGAAGCACGTGCCGGACGCGACGGGTGACCGTCGTTTCGCGGACGACCACACCACCGACCGGGAGGGTGTGGACGGCCTCCTGTCGGAGCTGGACGAGTACGGCGT
>NZ_JBSHBN010000303.1:0-4256 GCF_053612025.1 Kitasatospora sp. NPDC054768 | reverse complement strand
GGCCGCGGCCACCGCGACGGCGGGGGCGATCCCGGCCTTGGCGGCGGTGCCCAGGCCCTCGCCGGCCGCGGCGGCTCCCGCCCCGCCGGAGGCCGCACCGGTCGAACCGGCGGCGGCCGCACCCGCGGCGGCCCCCGAGGACCCGGAGGCGGCGGCCGTCCCGGCGGCTGCCGCTCCGCCGACGGCGGCGGCACCGCCCACGGCGGCCGCGGCGGCGCCGAAGCCACCGACGCCGATCCAGACGAGCACGCCGCCGGGCAGCAGGGCGCGCAGCCCGGTGTTGATCTCGGTCAGTTCCAGGCAAGCGGCCGTGCAGCGGTCGCACTCCTTGAGGTGCCGGCCGACCTCCGCCGAGGCCCGCTTGCGCAGCGAGCCCCGCGCGTACGCCCCGAGCCGGTTGGCGTAGGCCTCGCAACCGCTGTCCTGGCTGCCCGAGACGTGCGCCTGGAGGAACGCGGCGGCGAGCCGGTCGCGGGCCCGGTGGGCCTGGACGGCGGTGGCGTTGGCGGTCTTGCCGAGCATCACCGCGACGGTCTTCGGGGACTCCCGCTCGACCTCGGTGTGCCAGAGCACCACCCGGTCGTCCTCGGGCAGTTCGGCGTAGGCCTGCATGACCATCCGCTGGTCGGCCATCGCCATCGCCCAGGCGTCGGCGCCCGGGTCGGCGAGGTCGAAGTCGACGACGGCGGCCGAGGTCTGCGCGAACACGGCGAAGTCGTCCACGAGTTGCTCGCGGCGCTCGCTGCGGTGCCAGGCGGCGGCGACGTTGCGCACGGCGGTCAGCAGGTAGGCGCGGACGGCGAACTCGGGGCCCTTGCCCGCCCGCAGCGCCTGCAGGGTGCGGGCGAACACCTCGCCCGCGAGGTCCTCGGCGGTGAAGTTGTCCCGGCAGCAGGTGCGCGCGTAGCGGCGCACCGAGTCGGCGTGCCGGCGGTAGATCTCCTCGTACGCGGTGTCGTCGCCGGCCCGCACCCGGGCGGTCAAGTCGGCGTCGGAGGCGGGGCGCTCGCCGTCCACCGGGTCGGCGGGGGCGGGCACGGTCGGCCGGGCGGTGCGGCCGTCGCCGGTGAAGGGGTCGCCGACGAACGCCTCGGGGGCGACGCCGCCCCGGCCCGCCGGGGCCTGCCCGGGCACCCGGCCCGGGGGCAGCGCGGCGGCGGAGGCGGAGAGCGTCTCGCGGCTGGGCATCCCGGCCTGGTCGGGGACGTGTCCGGCAGCCGAAGCCGCTGCGGCGCCCGGCACTTGGGCCGTCCCGCCGACGCCGTTGAGACTGCAGGGCCCCTCGTCGGGATCACCGGAGAGGCCTCCGAAGTCGAGGCCGTACCCGTAGTCGTTCTGTTCCTCGGCGCTCACAACGGACCCCAGATTCCACGACAGCCCCCGTAGTGTGGCAGGGCGCGCGGGAGTGCGCAGGCGCACGGTTCCCCGACGTACGGCGCCGACGGCGCGCGAACGGCGCGCATCGGGACATTGGCTCCAACCACGGGCAAAGGATGGCATAGCGCAGGGACCGGCGGAAGCCGGACCAACCGCCTTCCACTCCTCCGAGAGGCCGTCGCGGGGGTGTTCGCCCAGCGTGCGGCGGTGGGGTGTGCGACTCCCGCACCCGGCGCGCGCATCCGGGCCGCGCGCCGGTCCTCCCTCCAACTCCCGTACCCGCCGGGCGTGGCGGACCGGTCGGCCCGGGTATCAGCGCTCCCGCAGGCCGTCCAGCAGGATCTGCAGCAGCCGGTCCGAGGGGCCGGCGGTCGGTTGACCGTCCGTCTGCGGAGAAATCGGCGAGAAACCGCCGGCCGCCTGCGCCGGGACCGACGGACGGGCCGCGTGCACCGGCACCGAGGCCGTCAGCACCAGCACCACGTCCGACACCGTGACGCCCGGACGCAGTTCGCCCGCCGCACCGGCCCGCGCCACCAGGGCGGCCAGCAGCTGGAGCAGCAGCCGGGGATCGGCGTCGGCCGCCGACGGCTCGACCACCCCGCCGGAGCGGGCCTCCTCGCCGCGCAGGTCGAAGCGGACCGCCGCGGGCGGTTCCGGCGCCCGCTGCTCGGGCACCCGGCCCAGTTCCTCCGCGTACCGGAACGCCTCCGGCGGCAGCAGCCGCCCGGCACCGGTGGACACCGCGCGGGCCAGATAGCCGGCCAGCGCCTCCCAGGCGCCGTCACCGCCGTACAGCGACTCCCGCGCCTGCGCGGTCAGCCACGCCACCTCCTCGGCGGCGATCCGCTGGACCAGCACCTCCTTGCTCGGGAAGCGCCGGTAGACGGTGCCGACCCCGACCCCGGCCCGGCGTGCGACCTCCTCCATCGGCGCGCCGTAGCCGAACTCGCCGAACACCTCGCGGGCCGCCCGCAGCACGCTCTCCAGATTCCGCCGGGCGTCGACCCGCAACCTGGCCCCGGGCACCGGCACCGCGGCCGGCGCGGGCTCGGCCCGGTACGCGACCGCCGAGTACGCCGACCCGCTCTGCGGCGGCAGGTCCACCGGGCCGCGCTGCTCCGGGACCGTGCCCGGTCCGGCCTGTGGTGCACCCACCCGCCCCAACACCTGCTCCTGATCCATCATCCCAACTCTCCCCCGCAGGCGTCCGAAACCGGACCCTGTCGTCGCCCGCCCCTGCACCCCCCGGTGCAGCTCAGCCCGTCAGAAATGACCCGATGACCCATTGCTCGTGCCGCCCGTCCCGTTCCGGTGACCACGGTCGTGCCGCCGTGCCGGGTCCACGTCCGGCTCGGCGCGTCGGCACCGTCCGGGGCCCTGTCCGGGAACTACCCTTCCCCGGATGACTGTCCCCCAGTCGGGTTCTCACGCCAACGCTGGAACTGGCCGTAGTGGCCGCTCCACGGTGCGTCGCCGCCGATTGTCATGGCGACGGCCGCCCCGGTACACAATCCGACCATAGTTCACCACTCTCCGAGGCCGAAAGTGCGTCAGAAAGTCGCCCAGTAAGCACAACTGGCCACGACGGTCACTCGTGTCGCAACCAGCCCCGTACGGACTGTGGACAAGACGACCCCCGCCGGTCCTTCATAGGGGGCGTGATGGGGGGACACCCCCGGCCGCGGGGCGGCCGGGACGAAACGTCGCATCGGCAGGAGGCGCACCATCAGAATCCTGATCGCCGGCGGCGGCTGCGCCGGAACGGCCGCCGCACTCCACCTCCAGCGCGCCCTGCGGGAACGGCTGCGGCGCGGAGAGGTGGAGATCACCGTCGTCGAGCCCCAGGCCTACTTCACCTACCACCCGCTGCTGGCCGAGGTGGCGGCCGGCTCGATCGACCCGAGACACGTGGTGGTCCCCCTGCGCCGGGTCCTGCCGGACTGCCGGGTGGTCACCGCCCGGATCACCCGGATCGAACACGCCGCCCGACGCGCCCTGGCCGACGCCGCCGGCCCCGGCGAGACCCCCGCACCGGTCGAACTGCCCTACGACGTCCTGGTGGTGGCCCCGGGCTCGGTCTCCCGCACGGCACCGGTGCCCGGCCTCGCGGAACACGGCCTCGGCTTCTCCACCGTCGGCGAGGCGGTGGGCCTGCGCAACCACGTCCTGGAGCAGCTCGACCTCGCCTCCGCCACCCGCGACCCGGCGCTGCGCCAGTCGGCGCTCACCTTCGTCTTCGTCGGCGCCGGCTACGCGGGCGTCGGCGCGCTCGCCGAACTGGAGGACATGACCCGCACCGCCGTGCGCGGCTACCACAACGTCCGCGCCGAGGACCTGCACTGGGTCCTGGTCGAGGCGACCGGCCGGATCCTCGCCGAGGAGTCGCCCGAACTGGCCGTGCACACCCTCGGCGAGCTGCGCGAGCGCGGCGTGGACATCCGGCTGCACACCACCCTGGAGTCCGTCGCCGACCGGGTCGTGGTGCTCTCCGACGGCAGCCGCTTCGGCGCCCGCACCCTGGTCTGGACGGCGGGCGTCCGGCCGGCCCCGCTGCTGCGCGAGACCGACCTGCCGCTGGACACTCTCGGCCGGGTGCGATGTCTGGCGACCCTGCAGGCCGTCGGCCCGGACGGACGTGCCCTGCCCGGCGTCTGGGCGGCCGGCGACTGCGCCGCCGTACCGGACCCGAACGCGGACGGAGCCCCCTGCGCCCCCAACGCCCAGCACGCCTTCGCCCAGGCCGAGCTGCTCGCCCGCAACGTCGTGGTGGCCCTGGACGGCGGGCCGCACGCCCCGGGCCTGGCCGACTACCGGCCCGGCCCCGCCGCCTGCTCGACCTCGCTCGGGCTGCGCCGGGCCGTCGCCCACACCAGGCG
>NZ_JBSHBN010000302.1:0-4303 GCF_053612025.1 Kitasatospora sp. NPDC054768 | reverse complement strand
GTGACGGTGAAGCGGACCTCGATGTGGCAGTCGTCGGGGGCGTCGGAGTGCTGGACGGCGTTGGCGAACAGTTCGCCGAGCAACAGTTCGGCGGTGTCGGCGTAGCGGTCTCCGGCGGGGAGGGCGGAGAGGTACGCGCGGAGGAGGTAGCGGGCCAGGGGCGTGGACTCGGTACGGGAGTCGAGGCGCGCGACGAACATGCGGGGGCGACGGTGCGTTTTGAGCATGGGGGGACCTCGGAGGGGCGGAGGGAGAGTGAGAAGGGGAGTGCGACGTAACCCTATGCACGCAAAAGATTGCGTTCCGGTACCAATGATGGGGGTGCCCGAGTTACGGTTGCGGCCAAAACGGAGTGTGGAGATCCGTGGCACCTGAGGGGGAAACGCATGGCACATCGGCGCCTTGGGGCTGGGCCGACGTCGAGCCCGGCGGAGATGTTCGGCGAAGCGCTCCGCTTCGCGCGTGAGCGGGCCGGCTACACCCAGGAGCAGCTGGGGGAGCTCCTGAACTTCTCTCGCACGGTGATCACCCGGTTCGAGAGCGGGAGAAGGTCGATGGACCGGGAGGGTGTCGAGAAGGCTGACGAAATCCTGGCCATGGGAGGCTTGCTGATCCGGTTGTGGGAGCGGGTGGACTGGCAGGCAGACATCGAAAGCGCGGACTGGTTCGAGAAGTTCATGGAACTGGAGGACGAAGCACTGGCGATCCGGGTGCTTCAGTACTCCAGGGTCAATGGTTTGTTGCAGTGCGAGGAGTACGTTCGTGCGATGTTCGAGACTGGAAATGCTCGCAACAACCCGAAGTTGCTAGCTGAGCGGATTGAGACCCGACTCAGGCGGCAGCACCGTTTCCTGGTCGCTGATGGGCCTACCCTCATGGTGGTGCTCGATGAGGCCGCCATTCGTACGGTCTTCGGGGGGCCGGAAGTGATGCGGCGCCAGATGGAGCACATTCTCGCCGTGACTGAGCAGTCGAACATTGTGGTCGAGGTGATGCCGTTCGGTTGTGCGATGCCAGCTGCGCCATCTGCTTCGATGGTGTTGATGCTGATGCCGGACGGGAGGGAGTGGGTGTACTCGGAGAGCCTGTATCGCGGTCACTTCAGTGACGCCCCGTCGGTTGTCGAGCGGTCCAGGCGAGACTTCGACATGCTGCGCGGCGGTGTACTCTCGCCAGGGGATTCTCGTGCCCTGATCGCCGATGCGATGGAGGAGTACCGTTTTGCAGAACGTCGATCTCAAGAAGGCTGTTTGGTGCAAGAGCAGCTACAGCGCGGGCGACGCGGGCGAGTGCATCGAGGTAGCCCTCGGATTCCTGTCCGGCGCCGTCCCAGTCCGTGACTCCAAGGACCCGCACGGCCCGGCACTCGTCTTCCCCGACTCCTCGTGGGGCGCCTTCATCGCGGCAGTCCGGGCCGGCGAGTTGCCGATCGAGGGCTGATCCACCCCTCCACACCCCTCGGGGCGGGGCACCGACCGGTGCCCCGCCCCGCCGTGTCTCTTCTGTCTCCTGCCCTTAACTACTTCGCCTTCGCCCGGTAGGCCCGCTTCTTCACCAGCGCGCCGCAGGTCTTCATCGAGCACCAGCGCCTCGCGCCCGCCCGGGACGTGTCCACGAACGGCGTTCCGCAGTCCGGGTTTCCGCAGATGCGGACGCGTGTCCGCTGCTCGGACCCGCAGAGTTCGATCAGGTCCCGCGCGACCATCGACAGCACCGCTGCCACCCCGTCCCCGTCCCACCGCACGGATCCGGCGTCGGCCGACAGGACGGGCACCGAAGTCGGTTCTGCCGCCGCCCCGTTGACCATGGCGACGTCCTCGCGCTCAGCCGGCGCCCCCTCCGCCAGTGCGACGCCGATTCGCTGGATCGCCTCGCGCAGCCGCCGCGCTCCCTCCAGCTCGACCTCGTCGCACCTCGGCGCCACCGCCGTGCAGCCGCTCTCCACGCCCCACCGGCTCAGGTCCTCCGGCCCGGCCAGCCGTTCCACCCGCACGTCCTTGCCGCGGTCGGCCAGTGTGCCGGCGAAGGCGAAGCACAGTCGTGCGTCGTCGAACCGGAAGTCGGTCCTGGCGCGCTGGCGCCCTTCTCGTCGGCCGTCCCCATCGCTCATGTCCACCACTCTATGCGGTTGACACGACTCCTCGCCTCCACATAGCTTCCAAGTCCACCGCTTCAACCGGTGGACATCTCCCGAGGAGGTCGCGTCCATGCGCGCCGCAGTCATCGAAGAACTCCACCAGCCCCTCGTCGTCCGCGAGGTGCCCGACCCCGTCTGCCCGCCGGACGGCGCGATCGTGCGCGTCGGTGCCAACGGCATCTGCCGCACCGACTGGGCCCTGTGGGCCGGGGACTTCTGGACCGGAGGGCCGCAGGTCCAGCCCCCGTTCGTGCTCGGCCACGAGTTCGCCGGCACCGTCGTGGAGGTCGGCCGGGACGTCCGCGACTGGCGGGACGGCGACCGCGTCATCTTCCCGATGAACCCCGGCGAGGGGTCCTGCGAGATGTGCCGCAGCGGCAACCAGCACGTGTGCGAGCACGTGGACTCCCTCGTGCCCGGGGTGTCCTACTGGGGCGCCTTCGCCGAGTACGTCATGGTCCGCTTCGCCGACGTCAACCTGGTCCGGGTCCCCGAGTCCGTCGGCTTCGTCGATGTCGCCGCCCTCGCCTGCCGCTACATGACCGCCTTCCACGGCGTCGTCGACCAGGCCCGGGTGCGCGGCGGCGAATGGGTCGCGGTGTACGGGGCCGGCGGCGGCATGGGGCTGTCCACGGTGGAGATCGCCGCGGCCACCGGAGCCAACGTCATCGCGATCGACATCTCCGACGAGAAGCTGGAGGCCGCGCGCGCCCTCGGCGCCGTCCACACCGTCAACGCGGCCGTGGACGAGCCGACCGAGGCCGTCAGGACCCTCACCCGGGGCGGCGCCCACGTGTCCGTCGACGCCGTCGGGATCGCCGAGGCCTGCCGGAACTCCGTCCTCTCCCTGCGCACGCGCGGCCGCCACCTCCAACTCGGGCACACCACCGGCGCCGAGCGGGGCGACGTCCCGCTGCCGATCGACGTCATGATGGTCAAGGAGCTGGAGATCCTCGGTGCCTTCGGCATGCAGGGGCAGCGGTTCGGCACGATGCTCACCATGATCGAGGCCGGCCGCCTCAACCCCGGCAGGATCGTCACCCGCACCGTCGGCCTCCACGAGGCGGGCTCGGTGCTGGAGTCCCTGGAGACGTACGGGCCGACCGGTGTGGTCGTCATCGACGAGTTCCGGGGCTGAGCGGCCATGGCAACGGACACCACCGGGCCCGCCCCCCGCCTGCTGATGGACCCGGAACTGCGCCGGGCCCTCGACGCCGTCCCGATGACCCCCCGCGGCGCCTTCGACCTCACCGACATCGCCGCGACCCGCGAGACCCTCCGCTCCTTCGCCGCGGCCGTCGCCGCCGCCACGCCCGACGAGCCGACGGTCACCGTGGAGGAACACCGCGCCGTCCGGCCGGACGGCGGACCGGACGTGCCGGTCCGCATGCTGCGACCCACCACCGCGACCGGCGCGCTGCCGGTGCTGCTCTGGTTCCACGGCGGCGGGCAGGTGCTCGGCTTCGCCGCCCAGGACGACCCCTGGCTCAAGCAGCTGGCCGCGCGGCTCGGCTGCGCCGTCGCCGCCGTCGACTACCGGCTCGCCCCCGAGACCCCCGCCCCCGGCGCCGCCGAGGACGGCTACACCGCCCACCGGTGGCTCGTCCGCGAAGCGCCCGCGCTCGGCCTGGACGGCACCCGGATCGGCATCGCCGGCCAGAGCGGCGGCGGAGGGGTCGCGGCGGCCACCGCCCTGCTGGTCCGCGACCGCGGCGGCCCGGCGCCGCTGTTCCAGGCGCTGATGTACCCCATGCTCGACGACCGCGACCGGACCGCGTCCAGCCGTGAGATCACCGACATCGGCATCTGGGACCGCTCCACCAACCGCCTCGCCTGGCAGGCGGTCCTCGGCGACCACGCCGGCACCGACGACGTCTGCCCGTACGCCGCCCCCGCCCGCGCGAAGGACCTCGGCGGGCTGCCGCCGGCCTTCATCGCGGTCGGCGAACTGGACTGCTTCCGCGACGAGGACCTCGACTACGCCATGCGCCTGCGCGCCCACGGCGTCCCGGTCGAACTCCACCTGTACCCCGGCGCGTACCACGCCTTCGACCTGTTCGCCCCCGAGTCGCAGCTCGCGGAGAGCTTCCAGCACACCTGGACCGGCTACCTCGCCCGCCACCTCCGGGCCCCGACGCCGTAGCCCGCCCCGAGCCGCCGCCCCGG
>NZ_JBSHBN010000301.1:0-4351 GCF_053612025.1 Kitasatospora sp. NPDC054768 | reverse complement strand
CCTGCGGCAGCAGGGGCTCTATCCGCTCCCACACCACGTCCGTCAACTCGCCTCGACCTGCCACAAGATCAATTATCAGACAGGCCTTAGGGCGCCGGTTGACGCACGCCACCGACCCGATCGTGGACGAGGCGTTCACCGGCATCGAGCTGGAGCTGGGCATCACGGCCGCACATCGGCTGACCGGCCGCTCCAGAGCCACCCACTACCGCAGGCTGAAACCTCCGTCGGTGCGCAAGCCCAGAAAGGCCACAGCCTCAGCCTGCGCCCCTGATTCCTGAAGAGCTGGCAGTAGTAGTGGAGCTGATGAATAGCCCGGAGTGCGCCGAGCTGCCGCCCGCGCAGATCTGGGCCCGCGAGCTGGACGCTGGCCGCTACCACTGCTCAGTCTCTACGGTGTACCGGATCTTGCGGGAGCGCGGGCAATGCGGTGAGCGACGCCGCCAGGCCACCCAGCCGGGGTTCGACGCCTTCATTTCGTACTACAACCACGAGCGCCGGAATTCGGGCATCGGCTTCCGCACACCCGCCAGCGTGCACTTTGGCACAACCGGGGAAGTCCGCGACCAGCGGGCCGCCACCTTCTCCGAAGCGTACGCCAGGCATCCCAGCGCTTCGGTCGCCGTCCCGGACTGCCCGAGATACCGCAGACGGCCTGGACCAACGACCCGGCCAAGCGCAGGGAACCCGCGCTACAAACCTTATTGCGTCAAGACAGTCCCGCTGGACTTGAAATCGTCGGGCCCGGCGAACCATCGACCCACTAGGTTGAGTCATGACGCACCCGGTCGGGGTGAGTTCGGGTGAAACCGCGGTGGCCCAACCCGTACCGACTGAGGGAGGCGAAGACGCGGTTCAGCCGCAGCCTTTCCGAGTCACAGCACCCGCCATTTATGCGATCGCTCAAAAGGCGGTGTGGTGAAGTGCCATCGCTGCCGTGACCCGTACCTTCCCCTACTAGAGGCATGGTCGAAATGACGCAGCCGCCCACGGGCGGCCGCCACCCCCGCCAAGGGGTTCTACCACCTGGGCCGTACTTCAGGTGACGCCAATCACCAGGCTCACGGCCTCACGTTCACCGCTGCCGAGCGCCAACTCGGAGGCGAAGGCCAGATCGCCGGCGCCAACCGGTCGATCAGGCGAATTTCAGGGTTCTCCCGGACCCAGCACCCACGAAGGGCGCCATTTGCGTGCCCACCTATGAGGAGGCACTGCCATTTTGCAGCACAGATCTGCCAGCTGCCAGTCTCGCCGTGCCGGTGGTGCTGTTGTCGGCATCACCGGTTTCGGTGTGTCTGACCCTCCGGTCAGTCGGCCCGAGAGCCATTCCCCCGCTTCCTGCCGCGGTTGTCGCGGCATGCAAGCTATCGGACGTTCGGCACGCTGCCAGGAAAATGCGACCCAGATCACTCTTTTGGGCGGCTGGATGTGTCACACGAGCGGGGGCTTGCAACCCCTGTATCACTCGTGATCCCCGTCTGCGTCCCGTCTCCACCCATGCCCACCTCCCCCCCTTCTCCGGTCGCGGCCGGCGCGTCGTGCCCACGTGCCGTCGACACAGTGCGGGGAGGCGTTCGGTGAGCGGGAAGGAAGCGGTTGCCACGGTTGCGGTTCCGGCTCAGGGCCAGACCTGCGGCCTCCAAGAGCCAGCGGCCGTCGCGGTGTTGGCGCCGTTGGCACTGACGCCGGTGATGCGCTCGCGGCTGCGGACGGCGGTGCGCGCGCTGCTGGCCGAGCCCGGACTCGCAGAACAGCCGGATGCGGTGCGGCTGGGTGCGGTCGTGTTGATGGCGCGTACTCCGTGGACCAGCGGGCTGGTCGAGATCCGCAAGTCGGAACTGGGCCGCTGGCTGGGGGTATCAGCGGAACGCATGAAAGCGGTGGCGCGTTCGATGCGGGCCAGCGGTGCGGTGCTGAGTCAGACGAAGGAGGGCTCGCACGGCGAACACCAGGCAATGGAGTGCAGGGTGGTTCCGATGTGGGAGGCCCGTGGGGTGGCGGGGCATCCGCTGGCACTGGCCAAGAAGGAGCTGGCGGTGCTGCTGCGCGTCATCGAGGAGCTCTTCGCGCCGGGCTGGGCCCATCGCGACGGCTCGGTCTTTCCGCCCGGTCTGCTGGCAAGGCGTACGGGGCGGGGAGCCGCGACCGACCGGCTGGCGGCCCTGCTGCTGGTGCTGGACGCGAACGAGCGCGGCTGGGTGCGGCTGTGCGGAGGCCGTACAGGTACTGAGGCCGGGCGGCCGGCGGTGACACTGGCGCGAATGCTGGGCTGCACGCCTGCGGGCGCGGCGCAAGTACTGCGACGCCTGGCGGAGGCGGGGGTGGTGAAGCGGCTGCGACGCGGGGCGTCGGGGCTGCGGTCGCGGTCGCGGCTGGTCTTGCCGTCGGTCGCGGCCGCGCACCAGGCTGGCCTGGTGGCTCCGGCGCGCCGGGAGGTCACGCGGAACATCGCAGGGGAGTCGGTCAGCGACCTTGATGCTGCGCCCCCCCTAGGTGAAGCTGCTGTGAGTGAGGAGACTATGCAGGTAAACGAGGTTGTAGAGGCTGATGAGGCCGGGGTCCCAGACCTTGACGCTGCGACCCCCCTTCACGCTTCCCACTCCCTTGTGGCTGGCGTACCGAATGAACTGACCGTGGCTTTCGGCATTTCCGGCGAAGCCGCGATGGGGGTGACCCATCATCGGCCGGAGCGCACGCACGCGCGCAAGGGGTGTGCCGACAACAGCGAGCACCGACAGACCGTCGCCGAATCAGACGTCGGCGAGAACGCAGGCAGCCCGCGTCGCGGGGAGGAGCCCGAATCCAACGTCATCCGGGACACCCAGGAGAAAACGCCTGGCCAGGTCACCCGACCGGGGTGCCGCCTGCCGAGGATTCCTCGGCCGCCGCTGGACCTGGCGAGGGTCCTTGCCCCGGTTGCGTGCTTGTGGGGGCACTTGGATCGCCGATGGGCCCGGAACAGGATCACCGCTGCGGTACGAGTCGAGCTGGGCCGGATCGCGGGCTGGACTGGCCATGACGGCGCGTTCCAGGCGCTAGCCGAGCGACTGGAACGCCGGCTGAAGGCCCAGGGCGGCATCGGTCGGGTCACCGACCCGGTGGGCTGGCTACTCGGAAAAGGCCTGCCGCAGCGTCAGGAGTGCGCCCATGGCGGGTGCGACGACGGCATCCGGATGGACACCGGCACCGAGTGCGTGACCTGCCGCATGCGCCTCGCCGACCGGTGCAGCGTCCGACGAGTCCTGATCCAGGAGGCGACCGCAGGGCTCGCCGCAGGCACTCCCGACGACCAGCGTCGAGCCGTCGTCGACGCGCACCTGCGCCAGCACGCGCTGCGCCGCGCCGCGGAGCAGGTGGCGGCGAGGGAACGGACCGAGCAGCAGGACCGGCACGCCGACATCAGTACTCTGAGCGCGGTGGCCGACAAGCTGACCTACGCTCTGACGCAAGCACTGGAAGCCGACGAGCAGGCCGAGCAGGTCCATGAAACCGTGATGCGCCGTGTCCACGGCCACCCCACTCGAGCGGCTGCTCTCGCTGCGACTGATCAAGCCGCCGGAAACACCCTGACGACGACGCTTCGCTGGTGCTGGAGCGAGGCCCTGACCGACCACGAGCGGGAACGGTTCGGCACGGTGCGGGGCAACACTGGGACCCGGTCCGCAGAGCATGGTCAGGTTGTCCCTGAAGTCCGGCAGTCATTGGACTCCGCTCCGCCGCAGTGCCATCCGCTGATCGGCAACAGCGCCTACCGCGACCTGCGCCGGCAGATGCGCGAGCAGGCACAGATCCGCGAGGCCGCCCGCTGGCACGAGAGGGAGCGGCGTGAACAGCTGCTGCGCACCAGCTACAACAAGCTTCGCGAACCCGAGCCAAAGGTCTTGCCATCGGTGGACGAGCTTGCCCAGGCCGCCGAAGCCCGCATCCGCAGGATGCACGAGTCCCACCGCCAGGCCCTTGCCGCCGCACGAGCCGCGCGGTGCGAAGCCCGCACCGTCTCGCCGTGACTACAACGCCCCTAGCCTCCGCGTTTCGGTTGGGGCTGGCCGAGCTGAGTTGATCTTCCGGGTGGTCGTGATGCGGCTGCTGTGGAAGAGCGGGCATGCCGGGGGCCCGACGCGCAGGTCGGGTGCTCCTGTGGGTCCTCGGGTCGCGGGTGGGCATGGACG
Source organism: Kitasatospora sp. NPDC054768 (assembly GCF_053612025.1). Taxonomy (NCBI): domain Bacteria; kingdom Bacillati; phylum Actinomycetota; class Actinomycetes; order Kitasatosporales; family Streptomycetaceae; genus Kitasatospora; species Kitasatospora sp. NPDC054768. Next base: position 182 of record NZ_JBSHBN010000301.1, on the reverse strand, counting down.
GTTTCGTCGGATCAGGTGGCCGGGCGGGGCAGTGTCAGGAGGCGGCTGAACGCGGCGGTCAGCTCGTGGCGCCAAGGCCAGCCGGCGGCGATCCGCAGACGTAGGCGGCGGGCTCCGCGGGTGATCCGGGCTGCGGCATGGAGAAGTCGGTAGCGGAGCTTCTTGGGTTCGGCGGTGGCCAA
>NZ_JBSHBN010000300.1:0-4383 GCF_053612025.1 Kitasatospora sp. NPDC054768 | reverse complement strand
CGATGAGCACCGGGCCCGGGCGGTCGAGCACGTACGTCGTCGCCGTGATCGTGGCCTCGGTGGGGGCGTAGGTGGTGTGGATGGGGACGGAGGTGACGGCGAACCAGTTGGCCACGGAGCCCGACGAGATCGTCTCACCGGCCAGGACCAGCAGCCGGAGCCAGTCCCCGGTGCCTGTTCGGCCAGGAGCGGGATCACCTGCTCCCACAGCGCGACGGGCAGCTCGGCGACGGTGACCCGCGCCGTGCGCAGGGTGGCCACCACCTCCTCAGGGCCCCAGTGGGGGGAATCCCGTAGAACCAGGCTTCCGCCGCACATCAGCGCCGGGAAGATCTGCTCGGCGGCCGCGTCGAAGCTCACGGAGGCGAACTGCAGGACACGGTCGTGCTCCGTCAGCGCGTACTGGCGGCGCATCTCCTGGAGACGGTTGCTCAGCGACCGGTGGGTGAGCTGCACTCCCTTGGGCCGCCCGGTGGAGCCGGAGGTGTACAGCACGTAGGCGAGGTCATCGGGCATGGTCCGGGGTTCGGGGCCGATGTCCGGCAGCCCGTCCGCCTCGCCGGCGTCCTTGCCGACCAGGACCGTGGGGATGCCCTCGGGCAGTGCCCCCAGCTGCTGTTCCTGGGTGACGACCAAAGCCGCCCCGGAGTCCTCGATCATGAACCACAGCCGCTCGGCCGGGTAGTCCGGGTCGAGCGGGATGTGCACCCCGCCCGCCTTGAGCACCCCGAGAAGCGACCAGATGAGCTCCGCACCCCGCCCCACACAGACACCGACGGGAGTGCCGGCGCTGACGCCGAGCCCCGTCAGCCGATGCGCCAGGCCGTTGGCGAGGGCGTCCAGCTGCCGGTAGGTGAGGCTCTCGGCGCCGCAGCGCACGGCGACGGCGTCGGGGGTACGCGCGACCTGGGCCTCCACCAGCTGATGCAGCAGCAGGGAATCGTCGAAGAAACGCGCTGTGTCGTTGAACGGGCCGACGGCGGCGCGCCGCTCCTCGGCGGTGATCAGGCCCAGCTCCTGGACGTACTGATCCGGGCGAATCGCGCCGTTGGTCAGCAGCACCGACAACTGCCCGGCAAAGCGGCCGAGTTCGGCCGCGCTGAACGTTCCCGGTGCACACTCCAGCGCGCAGTGGATCCCCTGCGCGCCCCAGGAGCAGCTGAGCCGGAGCTCGTGCGCGCTGCCTGCGGCCACCAGCGGATGGGGGACGACGGCCCGGTAGGAGGCCGAGGAAGCCCCAGCGGCACGCGTCGCCCGGGCGGCCTGCTCGATGAGCTGCCGGAACGTGGTCTCCTCGTCCGTGCGGCAGCGCAGCGGTCCGGACGACGTGTCGACCTGCACCTCCTCGTGGCCGCTCCACCGCAGCAGCAGGGCCCAGAAGCCCGCCAGCGGCACCGCGGCCGGGGCGTGGCCGGCGTGCTCCGCCAGCACTGCAGGCCGCGGGCCGTGGCGGGGGGCAGGGGGACGGCCACCGACACATCGAGCGTGCCGGTGGCCGGCGGCGCCGCGGCGGCGCCTGTGTACGTCATGGGGTTACTGCTCATCGGGGAGTCCTCCAAGCGGTCCGGCCGGTCAACCATGCGCCGTCCCCAGCGGGGTGGTGATTTCCCTCGGCCGACGCGACCACCGGACAGCCGGCCGAGGACGAGGGCGACCTGGGCATCACGGGCCCGTGGCACACACCTGCGCTGTCCCGGTGCTGCCGGGAGCGGGACCGGTGGGGACAGCGGACGTCACGGGCGGGCCTCCTCGCAGGTGAAGGACGTGCTCGGGCCCATGGTCGACGCACGCATATCTTCGGCGTATCGGCGGCCAATCCCCTGGCTATCTCAGCCCGTGGAGGGCCTCGCGACCAACGCGTCGCCCAGCCCGGTGCGCCGGTAGACCACGGCGCGGCCCGTCCGGGTGCCCTCGACCAGACCGGACCTGCGCAGGACGGCCAGATGGCCGCCGACCGCGCCGAGGCTCATGCGCAGGGCGCGGGTGAGCTGCGTGGTGGTGACCGGTCCGTCCAGGGTGGCGAGGATCAGAGCCCTGGACCGGCCGATCAGCGGGACCAGGTGATCCGCGGCCGGACGGCACGGGGCGGCGGCCGGCCACAGGGCGGCGGCGCCACCGGCCGGGTAGACCACGGCGTTGCGCCACGGTTCGTCCAGGCAGACCCACAGGGCGTCGAACAGGTTGGGCAGGTACAGGACGCCGCCCCGGCGCAGGACCCGTTCCTCGTCCGGCATGCCGGAGACCTCGATGACGGCACCGCGGGCATGGGTGCGCCACCGGACCGTGGGGGCCAGGTCGCCGAGCACGCCGTTCCAGCCCTCGGCGATCAGCCGGTCGGCGCGGTGGGCGAGATCACGCTGCAAGATGGCGCGCATCCGGTCCCAGTCCGGGGCCACGAACTCCTCCCAGGCCAGGCCCAGGACACGCGTGAAGCGGCCCACGGGATCGGGCGAGTCGAAGATGCGGGCCACCCCGTCGGGCAGCTCGCGCCCTTCGAGGACCCGCATCACCTCCTGATGGGCCCGCGCCGCCGGCGTCTCCCGGACCGCGGCCAGGTCCTGAATGAACGTCGAAGAGCTGTCCCGGGGAGGCGGTGCGATGAAGTCCGGGTTGTAGCCGCGGACACGCAGGACGGACACCAAGGTCCCCAGGTCCGGCTCGGCATCGCACATCGCCCGCAGACGCCCCCGATTGCGCTCCACCCACGGCCGCGCCGTCCACGAGGAGATCCGGCCGGACAGGACCAGCAGGGCCGCCACGACCTGGGTGATCGGGGATATCGCGAAACGACTGGCCCCGAGGTCTCCGGCCCCCATCTCGATGCGCAGCGTCACGACATGACCTTTCGCCTGTGGACGAAACCCTAGTGGGCGCCGTCCGCGCGTGGCCATCCTGCTGTCTCCCGGCCGGCGGAGAACCGCCGCCGAACCGTCCCCCCGCCCCAGGAGAAACACCATGCTCGTCAGCGACGACACTCGGCCCCCGGGATACCGGGAGGTGTTCCGGGAACGGGACTTCCGCGTGCTGTGGGTGGCCCACGCGCTGCTCAACCTGGGCGAGGTCATGAAGGCCCTCGCCCTGTCCGCGCTCGTCTACAGCCGCAGCGGCTCCCCCCTGCTGTCCGGCATCGCCTACGTGGCGGGACTGCTGCCGCAGGTGTTCGGCAGCGCCGCCCTGCTCTCCCTGGCAGACCGGCTCCCGCCCCGGCTGACCATGGCCGCCTGGGACGCGGCCCGAGCAGCCGGAGCGGCCGTGCTGGCCCTCGACGTGCTGCCGGTGCCCGGAGTCCTGGCCCTGAGCATGCTGTACGGCCTGTTCGACCCCGTGCCCGCCGCCATGAAGACAGCCCTGCTCCCAGAACTCATGGGCGAGCGCCGGTTCGTGCTGGCCCAGTCCCTGATGAACGTCACGGTCGGCGCCGCGCAGATCTGCGGCTTCGCCGTGGGCGGCGCCCTGCTCGCACTGCTCGGGCCGGTCGGCACACTCTGGGTGGTCTGCGGCGGCGCCCTGCTGTCCGCCGCGGTGCTCCGCCTGGGCCTGCGGATCCGCCCGCCGCGAGGGGCGGACGGATCCGCCGTCACCCCGGCACGGGCCCTCTCCACGACCTGGGCGGTCAACCGGGCGCTGTGGGCGGACGTCCGGGTGCGCCGCCTGCTGCTGGCGCTGTGCCTGCCCGCGTGCTGGATCGTCGGCGCGGAAGCGACCATGATCTCGTACGCGGACGAGATCGGCAGCCCCCGGGCCGTCGGCGCGCTGCTCACCGCCGCGGCGCTGGGCATGCTGATCGGCGACACCCTCGTCGGCCGTTTCGCCACCCGACGCCGGCGCAGCCGCTGGGCACTGCCGCTGTCCGTGCTGCTGGGCGCCCCGTACCTGCTCTTCGCCGCCCAGCCGGGCATCGCCGCGGCCGCCGGGCTGGCGGCGCTGGCCAGTATCGGCTTCGGCTACAGCCTGTGCCTCCAGGAATCGTTCGTCGACGTCGTCCCTGTCGAGTCACGCGGTCAGGCTTTCGGGCTGGCGGCCTCCGGCCTGATGTCCTGCCAGGGCATCGCCGCCGGCCTGACCGGCGCCGTCGCCGAGCTGGCCCGGCCGTCGGCGGGCATCGCCGTGGGGGCGGCGGCCTCCCTGCTCTGCACGGCGCTGCTGGTGCGGGTACTCAGGCCGACGCCGTGACAAGGGCGTCCCGGCCGATCCCTGCTGACAGGTGCTCGGCCAGGCGGGCCCCGGCCCGGCCACCGAGGGCAAGGGCGACGGCCTCGCGAACTTTCCGCAGCGGCACTGTGCACCGCCCATAACGGAACGTCAGGCCGGGGATCTGCTCGCCGAAGGTCCGCTTCCCGCAGTCGGCGGCGTCGCAGAAGAACCGGCGGACCCGCAGGTGCA